>JACQEC010000330.1 GCA_016200765.1 Chloroflexota bacterium
CAGCTTGGCGCGTCTTACCTGCGACTTGCGCGCCCAGAGGTAGTACGGACCGTGCAGCCAATGTCGAGGACAGAAAAGACGAAGTGAGTAAGAAATATGGTGAAAGAGTGCTCCAAATGTGATACACCGTAGGTTGGAAACAGTCAACGGTGACAGCACACAAGGAGCACCCAAGAAGTGAGTGTAGCGAAGGTCTTGCCGGAGTTCAACATCGTCCCAAGCAGCCATCAGACCCGATCGCGCGCCTCGACAGCCTTGGGGCTGTACATGCGAGTTGCCTGTGCTGGAGCACGCCATACGGTGGCCGCCGAGGTGCAGCCGTGAGAATCGTGCCGACTGCCCCGTTTGCTCCCGTGCCGCTGCTGTTCCTGGCACCACCACGAGACTCGGAGTTCTACACGTTCCTGCAGGAGGTACACCGGATCGTTGCGGGCGATCCCACGATTCTGGCCGCCATCGATGCGGACCTGGACCTGCACGGTCAGCGCAAGAAGGCCCTGCGAATTGCCGACGCGCAGTGGAACGAAGCCCAGCACCAGCCCCTGCCCACGATCGATCACGTGCCCCAAACCGTGGCAACGCAGTCGCTACTGCTGGGAGTGGGGCGACCGCGCACGGAGGCGTACGTGGTTTACCTGTTCTTGATCGGGCGGGGCTTCTTCGGAGGCTTCAAGTCCTCGGAGGGCACCACCCTGATGTTGGAGTCGGTGACGCTACGAGTGTTCTTGGCCAACCAGGGCCTTGGGCTGCCAGGGCGCAGCACGCTCACGGAGTTGGTCAATGCCATCAGCGCTGGGACGCGGGAGAAGATTCTCGATGCTCAGCTGCGCGCTGTGCTGAGCGAAGGCTGGGACGACTGCAAAACGCTGACACAGGACAGCACCGCGGTAGAGGGCAATGTTCTGTGGCCAACCGACTCTCGGCTGATGGTGGACCTCGTGGCTCGGCTGTGTCGGCGCGGTGGGCGGCTCGACATCTTCGGGCTGCCGAACTTCGGCGAGCCCCGGACGGCCAAGGTTCTGGGCGCGATGTCACTCTTGGACCGTGATATCAGCCTCGGGTTGGATCACCCGAAGAATGCGCGTAGCCGCCGACTCCTCTATAGGAAGCTGTTGAAGAAGGCCCACCGGGCCACTGCGTTACTGGCACCCCAAGTCGAGCGGACCCAGCAGGCACTGCGAGAACTCGACGTGTTGCCCAGTCTGCGCGTCCGAGCGGAGCGGCTGGTCAAGTGGTTGGAGACCGACCTGGAAAACCTGCGGCGGGTCGTGTTGAGCTGTGAGGCTCGGATCCTTCGCGGCGAGAAAGTGCCGGTCGGGGAGAAGGTGCTGAGCGTGTCGGATCCGGACGCCGGCTTCATTGCCAAGGGCGGCCGCGAGCCCGTAGTGGGCTACAAGCCGCAACTGGCCCGCAGCGGCAACGGTTTCATCACGGGGCTGATTGTGCCGCAGGGCAACGCGTCGGACTCCTGTCAGCTGGTGCCGATGTTCGACCAAGTCGTGCGGCGTACAGGCGTGATTCCAGACATCGTGAGCGTGGACGACGGCTACTCCAGTGCCTTGGGCCGCACAACGCTCCAGACCCGCGGAGCCAAGGTCGTGAGCATCAGCGGCTCCAAGGGAAAGAAGATCACCTCGACCGCAGACTGGGACAGCGAGGCGTATGCCGTCGCGAGGGACAATCGGTCGGCGGTCGAGTCGTTGATGTTCACCATCAAGTACGGCTTCGACTTCGGCCGCGTCGCCCGGCGCGGGTTGGAGAACGTGCAAGCAGAGCTGCTGGAGAAGGTGCTGGCCTACAATTTCTGTCGGCTTGCGGCCTGCCGCCACGCCGCGGACATCCAGGAAGCCTGGGAAGAAGCGCAAGCCGCCTGACGCTCTGTCGGTGCAGCACCAGGACTTGCCAACTCCCCCGTGAGCGACCAAGAGCACCGTCGCTACGCTCCTGGCGACGGTGGGCACGGTGTGTCAGGTCCGGATGACGCCAGCCGAGGGTCTCCCGGGCTCGCGCTCTGCCCCATGCTCCCCCCAAGGCCCTCCATCCTGTCGCTCGCAAGCTTGCTCGGCCACCCTGAGCGACCCCGGCCAAGCGTCACGCGAAGCGCCAAGCCCACCGCCGGTGCTTTTCGGCGAGGGTCTAGCAAAGTTAAGCTGCGGCCGGAGGTCTTGCTTTATCGGCACGCATCTCTTGCGCTCGATGGCACAAAGGCTGCGCCGAGCAGCTTGCCCGACGGCTGCGTATTGACATGAAGCCTCTCCAGGAGCCGGTCCGGGGGCGGGGCCCGATTCCAGGATGTGCCCGCCGGTTTGAGCGTCAATATAACGCGGCGTTAAGCTGCGACCCCGGAGCATTGGCGCGTCGGGTCGCGCATTGCCAAGAGGGAGCGCAGCGACCGATGCAATGCGCATGCCCGCGCGGCAATCGCGAGGAGTTGTCAGCTTCAACGCATGGTTATCGCGCAACGTTTTTCAGCCCCACCTGAGCAAGTTCTCCACTGCATAGCTGATCGCCAGATCGCCTGTTTACACGTGTCTGGTCACTCATTACTCGCGCCTTTGAAGGGCCAACTGCAATCTTCCACCAGCCCTTTCAAGCGCAATGAGTTGGCACGCTTGACGTTCATTCAGCCTCAACACGACGTCGAGCTCATCAAGTGTGCCCGTGGTCAAGGAGTGAAGAGAGGGACACCAAATGTAGTCATTGACTGCAAAGCAGAGATCCTCTATTGTCACTGACTTCTGTTGGCGTCGGATAGCCACCCTGGTGCGAGGTCTGATCCATAGACCCATGAGAAGTCC
>JACQEC010000017.1 GCA_016200765.1 Chloroflexota bacterium
TGCAGTTTTTTGCCTGCATCGCCGATGATCTCGATCAGCCGCCGCTCGACGGCGGTGTGGATGTCCTCGTCGCCATCCTGCGGGACGAAGGCGCCGTGCTCGAACTCCTGCTGTACTTGCGCTAGCCCGTCGAGGATTTGCGGTAGTTCGCCATCGCCGATCAGGCCAATCTGGTGGATGGCTTTGGCGTAGGCAATGCTGCCGCGAATGTCCTCGGCGTACCACCGGTAGTCAAACGGCAGAGAGTCGTTGAAGCGCCGCATCAGGTCGGCGGTAGGTTTTGAGAAAGCGGAGCCCCAGAGTGGCATAGGTTGCTTTCGGCTAGTTGAAATAAAGATTAAGGGATGATGAGCACTGTGCCGGATGTTGACTCCCGCCACAACTCACGATACACTACAGCCATGGAGCAGTTAACGCCCTTTAAGGCGGTACAACTGCTGTCAGAGCGCCTGCCCGCGCTCCAACAGCTGTTCGCGTCGGACAAGCGCGTACTGTCCGTGTGGCTGTTCGGCTCGCTGAGCGATGGCTACACGAGCCAGCGTAGCGACGTTGATCTGGCTGTGCTGTTCGACTGCGCCCTCGATTACCGCGAAGAGGCCGATTTCGACTTCCAGGTTCGCGAAACGCTGGGTGCGGACAGTGTGGACGTCGTGTGCCTCAACCGCGCCTCACTCCTGCTGCGTTTCCGGGCTATTTCTGGACAACTTATCTATGAACGCGACTACACCCAGGTTTCTGATTTCATCGAGCAGACCCTCAGCGAGTATCACGATTTTGCGCCGCGCCGCGCGGCAATGTTGCGCGATTATTTCCGCGAGTGAGCCAGTTGGAACTCGATTTAGAGCGCGTACAGCAACGTATGCAGTTCATCCAGACCAATCTTGAACTGCTCGAAACCTTGCGCGCCAAGACCGAAGCCGCATTTCTGGGAGACCCGATCAATATCTATGCCGCCGAGCACGCCCCCCAAGTCTCCATCGAAGCCGTGATGGACATCTTCACGCATATTGTGGCACGCGGGCGGCTCGGCGCTCCGGTGAACGATCGCGACACGCTGGAGATTGTGTACCGGAAGGGTCTCATCCCCGAAGATCATTTTCGGCGGTACACGGAGATGAGCAAGTTTCGCAACTTGATCGTGCACGGCTATCTCGATGTGAATACTCGCGCCGTATATGAGATCGTCCAGAATCGCCTAGATGACCTCCGTGTCTTTCTCAGTGACGTGCGGCGGATTGTCAATACGCGCGATCCGGGTATGACCCCGTAGCCGGGGCAACCCCGCTCCTTAATCTCGTTTGAACCGCTTGTAGTCCGGCGCCAGTTCGTCGTGACGCGCCGCTCCGTCGCGATCCACCAGCGCGCGAATCTTCATCGGCAGGCCAAAGAGTTTGATGAACCCCTCGGCGTCCTTCTGGTTGTAAACATCCTCCTCGCCAAACGAGGCGTAGTCTTCGCGGTAGAGGCCGTAGGGCGCTTTGCGCGCCACCGGCGTGACGTTGCCTTTGTAGAGTTTCAGGCGCACGGTGCCGGTGTTGCGCTTCTGTGTAATGTTCACGAAGGCGTCGAGCGCCTCGCGCAGGGGCGTGAACCATTGGCCGAAATAGACGAGTTCGGCGTAGCGCTGGGCGATGATGTCTTTGTAGTGCAGGGTGTCGCGGTCAAGCGTCAGCGTCTCCAGTTCGCGGTGGGCGGTGTAGAGGATTGTGCCGCCGGGCGTTTCGTAGATGCCGTGCGACTTCATGCCGACCAACCGGTTCTCCACCAAGTCCACGCGGCCGATGCCGTTTTCACCGCCGATTTTGTTCAGGTAAGCCATCATCTCGACCGGTCCCATCGCGGCGCCGTTGACGCGCTTGGGATAGCCCTCCGCGAAATCAATCTCGACATACACCGGCTGGTCGGGCGCGCGCTCCGGCGAGACCGAAAGTTCGTAGAGGTTCTCCGGCGGCTCGTTCCACGGGTCTTCCAACAGTCCGCCCTCGGTGCTGAAGTGCCAGAGGTTGCGGTCGTGCGAGTAAATCTTCTCGCGGGTGGCCTTGACCGGCACGTTGTGCTCCTCGCCGCGCCTTCCAGCTCGGCGATCTCCACCTGCCGCTTGGCAATCAACGGGCGCGCAAAGGACGTGCCGAGCAGATACTTACGCTCGTAGATGGCGCCGGCGCGCAGGGTGGGGTAGATATACTGTGTGATGAACTCTTCGCGCAGGTCTTCGATATAGCACTTGCTGGCGCCGCTCTTGACGGCTTTCTCCTCCAGCCCGCTCAACTCCTCTTCCTGCCCGATGTTCGCGCAAACGCAAACGACCTCACAGCCGGGGTAGTTCTGCTTCAGCCACGGCACAATAATAGACGTATCCAGCCCGCCGGAGTAGGCGAGCACAACTTTTTTGATCTGGGATTTCATCGTACCTCCGTTGGGCGTTACGGGTTCCGCGTGAACGCGAAAACGCTCCCTCGCGTCAACGCGCCAACGCCTTTTGAATATGGGCGGCCGCTTCTGCGGGCGTGCGCACCAGTGTTATCAATTCGTAGTCGCGGGGACGGATAATGCAGTGGTCGCGGAACGCGGTGAACAGCCCGGCCCAATGGTCGCCGACCAGCACCAGCGGTTTACGGGCAATCGAGTTGGTCTGCAATAAACTCCACGTCAAGCCCAGTTCGGTCAGCGTGCCGATACCACCACGCAGTACAACATAGGCGTCGGCGGTATAAATCAGTTTTTCGAGACGGATGAAGAAATCTAAGACCTTCTCCTCATCGTCCACCCACTGATTGGCCGGGCGCGGATCGAAGATGGTCATGGTGATGCCGCGCGTGAAGCCGCCGGCCTCCTTGGCGCCGCGTGAGATCGCTTCCATCGCCCCGTAGTAGCCGCCGGTCGTCACGGCATAGCCGGCCTCGGCCAACAAGCGGCCCATGAGCAGGGCCTCGGCGTAGTCGGCGTCGCCCGGCTGCGTCTGTGCCGTGCCGAAAACCGTCACGACCTTTGGTGAGTGCGTGGTCATCGAGCGTTAGGATGCGTTCCAGCGGTGAACTTCCTCAATAAACGCGGCGACCAGATCAACGCTGGCCTGCAGGTCATCCTTGTGCACCGATTCGACGACGGAGTGAATGTAGCGCGTCGGGATCGAGATGGTAATGACGGGCGCGCCGGAGCGGGCGCGCTGGATGCCGCCGGCGTCGGTGCCGCCACGCGGGAGAATTTCCAACTGGTGCTTGATGTTGCGCTCTCCGGCCAACTTGCGGCAGAACTGCACGAGCCGCGGATCAGAAATTGACGATGAATCCATGATCTTGATGGCCGTGCCACGGCCCATCCGCGTGACGTACTCGTAGTCCATGAGGCCGGGGGTGTCCATTGCCAGCGTTACATCCAGCGCCAGCCCGACGGTAGCGTTGACATCAAAGGCCGACACCACCGCGCCGCGCAGGCCGACCTCTTCCTGCACCGACGCGACGGCGTAGATGTCGGCGGTGGAACCGCGCGCTTGCCGCAGGGCTTCGAGCATGACATAGACGCCCACGCGGTCATCAAAGGTCTTGCAGGATACCATATCGCCGATCTCAACCATGTCCTCCCACATTGTCACCCAGTCACCGACCTCCACCAGTTCCTTGACCTGCGCGGCAGGCAAACCGAGGTCAATGTAGAAGTCGCTGATATCGTGCGCGGGTCCCAGCCGCCGACCGGCAGGACGCGCAAGAAGCCCTGGTCGTCCACGTGGCTGACCAGAAAGCCGATCTCGTCCATATGTGCCATGATGATCGCGCTCGTCTGGCCGTTACCCTTACGGTGGCCGATGACGTTGCCCATCGCATCCACACGCATCTCGTCCACCAGCGGCTTCATCGCGTCCATCACGATGGCACGCACGCCGTCTTCGCGGCCTGAAATGCCGTGCGCCTCGACCAGTTGTTTGAGCAGTTCAGTATTCATCGTATCTCCTCATGCCCGACGTGTGATCGTAATTACGCCTGCGGTTACTTTTTCTTGAGCGGGACAATGGCCCGCGGCCTGACGACCGGCTCGGCCATCTTGCCCGTCTGATAAACGTAGGTGACGGCGCGCTCGGTTTCGGTCGTCAACGCCGTGTGATGTTCAGTGGCATCCACGGCGACAAGGTTCATGCCGGGCGGTAACGGCACCGTCAGGTGGCGCAGGTCTTTCATCGCTTCGCGACAGGCGGCCTTGAGCTTCATGCCCATTTTCATATAGAGCACTACAGAGTGAGCGGTATTACAGCGCATCGCCATCTCGCCATAGCCGGTACAGCCGCACGCGCCGTAGCGGTTATCGGCATAGTTGCCTGCGCCGATGATGGGCGAATCGCCAACGCGACCCGGATACTTCCACGCCCAGCCGCTCGTGCTGACACCGCTGGCGATATTGCCCTTGTGGTCTACCGCAATCACGTCAACCGTGCCGTGATAGTCTTTGTAACTGGCGGCCATCTCCGGGTCGCGGGTCGCGCGGTTGACCAGTTCGAGCATCGTATCACGCCAGCGACTCGGCACCTTGCCCTCAAAGATCGCTTGTGCCTCTGGTGTCAGCAAGTCGCGCGGCTCGAAACCGAGTTCTTTGGCGAGCCGCTCCGCACCCGGGCCGGCCAGCAAGACGTGCGGGAGCCGCTGCATGACCTGCCGCGCGAGGCTGATGGGGTGCTCGTAGTTATGGACCGCGCAGACAGAACCGGCCTCCAAGGTACGCCCGTCCATGAGGCTCGCGTCGAGCTCGACCTCGCCGAGGATATTCGGCAGACCGCTGTAGCCGACGCTGTGGTCGTCCGGGTTCGACTCGACCATGCAGATGGTTGCTTCAACGGCGTCCACGGCGCTGCCGCCGCCGCGCAGGGCCTTCATGCCTGCGGCAAAACCGACCTGTGAATTGGCGCTTCCGACAAGTAACATGCTCAATCCTTTAAGTGTGATATGCCCCTATTAGGTAGCCCTTGGTTGTGTCTTGACAATCACTGAAAAGGAGCCGAAGTCGTGCTGCTTGACCTTGCCCCACGGGCTGTCCTGTTCCTCTCCGCGCGCGGTGTTTGCCGATACGTCCTCGAATGCGCGAGCCATAGCGTCCAATTCGGATGCGGGCATCGGCGTTGCGTTATGGGCAGGCAGGAGCCAGTCAATCTCATTGGCGATCGCGGCGAGTTTGCGCGCCGACGCGACGTAATCGCTTAGGCTCGCGCCCGGGACATGGGCGTAGAGAGGGCCGGGGTAATAGGTATCGCCGGTGAACAGCGAAGGCTCGTCGCTGGGCTGGGAAAGATCTGCCACTGAGCAGGCCAGAAACCGGGCGGCGTGCGTCGGGTGAACTTGGCCGGAGCCGCCTGCGCCGCGAGCTGCTCGGAGCCGACGAGCCGGTCGAGATTGGCCGCTTCCAGATGGTGGATGGCGATGTTGGCATACTTGTAGTTCTCGCCGCGGTGATCCCAGTGCGCGTGCGTGTTGACCACGATAACCGGCAGAGAAGTGATGCGGCGCACCTCGGCGCTCATGTCGCCGATGCCGAGGCCGGTGTCTATTAGCGCGGCGCGTTCGCGGCCTGCGACGAGGTACGAAATGACCTCTTCAAAATGACCCGGCTCCATGAATGCCGTCACGCCCGAGGCGACGGTCTTTACATCGAACCACGTCATGATGGGAACCAGACTGAAAACGCGCCAAAACGGAACGGGCGACCGCCGATGAAGTCGTCGGCAGGGCCGCTCTCAACACGCCCACTGAGGGCGG
>JACQEC010000018.1 GCA_016200765.1 Chloroflexota bacterium
CCGTACCGAAATTCATCACACAACCAGTGAGGTACCTGTTATGTTGCTCGAGAAGCCGTCGCAAGCGATGATTCAGATGCGCAATCCGCTTGCGCTGACCGCCAACGCCCGTCAGGTCTTGCAGAAACGCTACCTGCGCCGCGGGCTGGACGGTCAGCCGATTGAAACACCGGAAGAGATGTTCTGGCGCGTCGCATCCCATGTCGCCGCGGCCGAGGCGCCTTACGGCGGGGAGCCCCAAGGCACAGCCGAAGCCTACTATGATCTGCTGACCTCCTTGCGGTTCTTTCCCAACTCGCCGACCTTCACCGGCGCCGGCACGCCGCTGGGGCAGCTTGCCGCGTGTTTTGTACTTCCGCTTAAGGACGACATGGGCCGCGACCCGGCCGGCATCTTTTCGACCCTGCGCGTCGCCGCGCTCATCCAGCAGACTGGCGGCGGCAACGGCTTCGCCTTCTCGCGCATCCGGCCCAAGGGCGACGTGGTGGCGGCCAGCGCCGGCATCGCCAGCGGCCCGGTGGGTTTCCTGCGCGTGTACGACAAAGCCTTCGGCGAGGTGGCGCAGGGCGGCACGCGGCGCGGCGCCAATATGGCGGTTCTGCGCGTGGATCACCCCGATGTGCTTGAGTTCATCCGGTGCAAGGCGGTGGAGGGCGAGATCGCCAACTTCAACATCTCGGTCGGCATCACCGACGCCTTCATGCGCGCCGTCGAGCGTGATGAGCCGTTTGAGCTGAAGAACCCGCGTGATGACTCGGTCGCGCGCACCGTCCGCGCGCGCGACATCTTCGACGAGATTGTGAAGTACGCGCATCACAACGGCGAGCCGGGCGCGCTGTTCCTCGATGCGGCCAACCGCGACAACCCGGTGCCGCACCTGTATGAGCTGGAGGCGACGAACCCATGCGTGCCGGGTGATACGCTGGTCGCCACCCCGCAGGGCTGGCGCCGCGCCGAGGCCATTCGCGCGGGCGATGAAATCTGCACCGTGCTGGGCGCGGGTCGCGTCTCGACCGTCGAGGTCAATCATCAGGTTCCGGTCTTTAAGGTCTATCTTTCGGATGGCGGCGTCGTGCGCGCCACCGCCGCGCATCAGTTTCATGTGCGCGACTCGCGCCGCAAGTTCTTCGCCGCGCGCCGTCTGGACGAACTGAAGCCCGGCGATTGGGTGCGGGTTTACCGCGCGGCCATGCCCAATAATCCGGTGCCGCCCACCGCCGCTGGGCTCACCGATCGCGAGCACGGCTTCCTGATTGGCGTGCTCGTTGGCGATGGCTGTTACACGCCGCACGCCCTGTCGAAAAACGTCGTGCGCGTCAGCAGTAACGCGGATGAAACACAATGGAACACGGTGCTGGAACAAGCCTTCGCCAAAGTCGGCGCGCAGAAGATGTACACGTATGTCAACGAGGGCAGTCGCTCGATGATGATGGATCCCAAGCCGGGACGGGTGATCGCCGACTGGGTCAAATCTCTGCCGCTCGAACCGGCGCGCGGCCCGGAGAAACGTCTGCCCGACGTCTATATCAACAGCAATCGCGAGTTCTTGACCGGTCTGCTCGACGGGCTGTTTTCCACCGATGGCAGTGTTGATCTATCCTCCAACCACCCGCTGGTGCGCTTCCACACGTCGAGCGGCGAATTGGCGCGGCAGGTGCGCCGCATCTTGCTCATGTTCGGTGTGCACGCCCGCATTGCGGCCAGCCAGCGCCGGCGGCACGACCTGAATGGGCGCGTGATCCGCCACGACCGCACCAAATACGACGTGACCATCTCCGGCGAGAGTTTCGGGCGCTTCTTCGAGCAAATTCGGCTCAGCCATCACGACAAGCAGATGCGCCTGGAAGACGCCGCGCTCCGCTCGAACTTCACCGGCGGGAATTGGGCGGCGCGGGTGCTGAAGGTCGAGCCAGACGGCCTCGAAACCGTTTACGACCTGTACGAGCCGCGCAGTGACACCTGGATCACCGAAGGCTACGTCTCGCGGGGCTGTGGCGAGCAGTGGCTTGGGCCTTACGAGAACTGCTGTCTCGGCTCGATCAACCTTGCCCAGCACCTCACACCCGACCGGCGGGTGGACTGGCGCAAGCTGGAAGAGTCGGCGGTTCTCGCCACCCGCTTCCTCGACGATGTGGTGGACGCGAACCAGTATGTGCCCGCCGTGCCTGAACTGCGTCAGGCCGCCCTGCAAGCCCGGCGGCTGGGGCTGGGCATCATGGGGCTGGGCGACATGATGTATGATCTGGGCATCCGCTATGGCTCGGCCGAAGGCGAGGAGTTTGCCGCGCAGGTCATGGAGTTCATCCACTACCATTCCATGCAGGTCAGCGTCGGGCTGGCGAAGGAGCGCGGCCCGTTCCCCGCTATCACCGGCAGTCGCTTCGACCCGCACAACCTGCAATGGACGCCGCCGGTTCCCCTCACGCCGTACACCCGCGACTTTGGCCGCCCGGCGCTGAATTGGCCGAGCGTGGTTCGGGGCATCCAACAATATGGCATCCGCAACGCGGCCAACACGACCATCGCGCCCACCGGCACGATTGCCACCGTGGCCGGCGTGGAGTCGTATGGGTGCGAGCCGGTGTTTGCGCTGGCGTACCTCCGCCACTTCAACGATCAGGGCAAGGATATCGAATTGCAGTACACCAGCCCGCGCTTCGAGCGCGCGCTGAGTGACGCGGGCGTGCCCACCGATAGCCGCCGGCAGATCATCCAGCAGGTCAACCTGATGGGCAACTGCCAGTCGGTGGCGGAGGTACCCGAAGCCGTGAAGCACACGTTTGTGGTGGCCTCCGACATCACGCCGGAGGAGCACGTGCGGATGCAGGCCGCCCTGCAGTGCTTCGTCTCAAACTCGTTGAGCAAGACGTGCAACTTCCCGGAGAGCGCGACCCCCGACGACGTGGCCAAGGCGTACTTCATGGCCTGGCGGCTGGGCTGTAAGGGGCTGACGGTCTATGTGGCCGGCACGCGCGAGAAGGTCGTATTAGAGACGCAGGCGACCCGAGCGGCGAAGGAGAAGCCGCAGGCGACTGCGCCGACCAACGCCGAGATCAAGCCGCGCCCCCGGCGGCTGTCGGGCACGACACTGAAGGTGGAATCGCCGCTCGGCACGGCCTACGTCACCATCAACAGCAACGGCCACGACGAGCCGTTTGAGGTCTTCGTCAATGTCGGCAAGGCCGGCAGTGATGTCGCGGCAGACGCCGAAGCCATCGGGCGGCTGGTGTCGCTGGCGCTGCGCAGTTCGCCGGACGCGCGCAAGTCGCTTCGAGAGGTCGGGAACCAGTTGGCCGGCATTGGCGGCGGGCGCTCATTGGGCTTCGGCCAGAAGCGCGTGCGCAGTCTCGCCGACGCGGTGGCGCAGGCCATCAACGACTATCTCGGCGAAGCGGCCGCCGTCGTCCCGCAAGCGCCGATGCCGACGCTCAAGGCGACGGACATTTGCTCGGAGTGCGGCGTTGCCGCGGTCGTGAACGAGGAGGGCTGTCGTAAATGCTATTCGTGCGGGCACAGCGAGTGCTAGGGCTGTGCCCCAACGCTGTGGCTGGTCAAGCAGTGACCCGCTGTATGTGGAATACCACGACCGCGAGTGGGGCGCGCCGTCGCACGACGACCATCGGCTGTTCGAGATGCTCATCCTCGAAGGCGCGCAGGCCGGCCTGAGCTGGCTGACGATCCTGAAGAAGCGCGAGCATTACCGCAAGGTGTTTGACGGCTTCGATCCCGTCAAGGTCGCGCGCTATACACCTGCCCGCATCGAGCGACTGCTGGCCGATGCGGGCATCGTCCGCAACCGGCTCAAGGTCGAGGCCGCGGTACAGAACGCGAAGGCGTTTCTTGCCATACAGAACGAGTTCGGCTCCTTCGACGCGTACATCTGGCGATTCACCGGCGGTCAGCCCCGGCAGAACGGCTGGCGCGCGCTCAAGGAGATACCCGCCCACAGCGCCGAATCCAACGCGATGAGCCAAGACCTGAAGCGGCGCGGCTTCAAGTTCGTTGGCTCCACGATCTGCTACGCCTTCATGCAAGCCACCGGCATGGTCAACGATCACACGGTGGATTGTTTTCGCTATGCCGAACTCACACAGCGCGATCCGCCGCGCTGACCCGCGTGAACCCGCGCGCGATAGACGGCGCAGAGCCGCCGGGCGGTGTTGAAGGCCGGCGCCCTTCGATAGGGTTTCTGAAGGGCCGCGCGCGGTATCGGTCTGCGCTCAAGGCGGTCATGGCGCTGGCGCTGGCCGTCTTCCTCGTGCTGTTGACTATCGTAGATCAATACGGATGGGTGGACCGCGCCCAGCCTGCCGACGCCATCGTGCTGTTGGGCTCGATGGTGTATCCCGGCGGCGTGCTGGGGCACGCGCTGGAGCGCCGCGCGCAACATGCCGCCGACCTCTACCGCGCCGGCCTTGCGCCGCGCGTCATCTGCACCGGCGGCCTGACCGAGCCGTATCCGCCGACCGAAGCCGAGGCGGCGTGCGGGCGGGTGGCGCAGTTGGGTGTGCCCGCCGAGGCCGTGTTCTACGAAACGCGCGCCCTGAACACCGAGGAAAACGCCGCGTTCACCGCCGCGCTCATGCGCTCGCATGGCTGGCGCTCGGCTATCCTCGACAGCGACGGCTTCCACCTCTGGCGCGCAACGCTCATGTTTGAGCGCGCCGGCCTGACGGTTTACCCCAGCCCGGCGCCCACCGACCTCCTGCCGATGGAGCCGCTGGAGCGTGTCATCCGCGAGATGCGCGAGGTGGCGGGGATTGTGTGGTACGAGGCGAAGGTCGCGCTCGGCGTTGACGCAACAAAACCGCCGCGTTAGCGGTTGCGCCGCCTACTTCTTCGCGGGCTTTGCCCAAAACTTCTGCCAACTCTCCCGCCACTCCGCCTCGCTCCGTGTGTCCCTCGGCGGTTGGCCTGTGATGGCTTCCGTCACCGCCAGTATCCACGCTTTGTAGTTCTCGAAACTCTTGTTCGTCGGGCGGCTCGGCATTAAGCCGAAGTTGCGCGACGCGCCGGCCTTCGGTTGGCGAGGCTTGGCCGCGGCTGGCTTGCGGGGTTTTGATGCCGCGGGTTTGCGAGGTTTGGCCGCGCTGGGTTTTTGGGACTTTGCCATAGATGATCTCCATCGTTCTTAAATTGAATCAGGCCAACGGCTGAAGCGGGAAGTTATCAGCGGATTGGGATAGCGGATGAGCGGATGCAGGCGTTGCTCCCCGCCGTGTCCCTCACACAGCATAATCGTCCATGCGGTGATTCGCACACGCCATCCCACCCGTTCGCGGTTCGTAGGGGCGAAGCGGCGCGTAAGAGCCTTGGCGATAACCAATCCCCTCCGCCACGCGCGGCTTCGCCCTTCTCTACATCGTCGGCGCGCCCGCCGCAACCAACGCGCCCGCCGCACATGGGCGAAGCCGCGCGCGATGGGCATGGTTATCCACGCGGTGACCCATGCGCGCGGCTTCGCCCCTACGGAATTGCGGCGCGTCCGCGGTGAACAACGCGCCCGCCGCACACGGGCGAAGCCGCGCGCGATGGGCATGGTCCTCCACGCGGTGACCCGCGCGCGCTGCTTCGCCCCTACGTTGTGCGTTCACGTATGGCCCGTTACGAGGCCGCACAATTGATACGTCAGCGGAGCAATCTCCGCCTCCTGCGCGGTTTTAGACCACCTGCCCCGGCTACATCGCGGGCGCGGCGGGCGCGGGCGGAGGCTTCTGCGCGGCGCGATAGAATTGCCCATACAGGTGACCAGCCACCATCAGCGTCCAGGTAGTAGGGGCGGCGGAGACCGCGGCGTTCAACAGCGAATTAGAACGCAGAGCGGGCACCATCAGTCCCAGAATCAGAAATGGAAAGACAATCAGCGCCACGGGTATTAGCCCGGCTACCAAGACGGATAACAACATGCGTAGATAGTTGCCCGCGTTGCGCCGGACAAAACCAAGAACTTGCCCCACGCGGAAGGCGTCGCTCACGCGGTTGTTGGCGGCATACAGGATCAATGATGCCGGCCAGAGCGCGAACACTGCAATGAGATAGAGAGGGCCCACGCAGATAAAAGGCAAGCTGGCGGAGACAAGCGCTCTAAGGTCTTGAGCTGTTAGGCTGTTGAAGTCTGCGGTTTTTAGCGCGCTTGCAGCCTGAATCACCACCACGCAGATCAGCGCGACAAGTAGGGGCAGGAAATAACCAAGGACAATCACGAAGAACTTCAGGCCCTTCAACGCTTTATCGCCGATCTGGTTCCATACGGGCAGAGGGCGGGCTTCGCCGCGAATGACATTCTGCATCAGTTCCACCTGATAGCCCCAGATCAGCAGGTAGGGGATAAACAGCAACGAAGAGAACATCGTCACGATACTCGTCACCAACAGTTTTCGGATCCACTGCTCGTCCTCGAACATGAACGTAAACGCTTTACGGATGTCCATGCAATCCTCCCGAGTAACGATTGAGCGTGCGGTTGACCTCTGAACCCGACCGGTGTTGCCTATCCTCTCGGTTATGGTGCGCCCAGTTCGCTATCAGCGGATAACGATAGCGGATTAGCGGATGCAGGCGTTGCTCCCCGCCGTGTCCCTCACACAGCATAACCGTCCATGCGGTGATTCGCACACGCCATCCCACCCGTTCGCGGTTCGTAGGGGCGAAGCGGCGCGTAAGAGCCTTGGCGATAACCAATCCCCTCCGCCACGCGCGGCTTCGCCCTTCTCTACATCGTCGGCGCGCCCGCGGCCCGTTACGAGGCCGCACAATTGATACATTAGCCGATCAATCTCCGCCTCCTGATCCAGCCACAGACCCGCGCCCCCGGCTGGCTGGTATCCACAATCACGCGCACCCATCCGCTAATCCGCTATCCCAATCCGCTGATAGCCTCTCTTTTATGCTGACGGGCTATTGCCCGGCTTCGCGGCCGCCTTGCGGAAGGTGGGCAGGTCGCGGATGGCGCCCACGATGTCCACGCCGGTTAGCGCCTCGACCGTGGCCGGCACCTGTGACACGATGTTCGCCACATCCTGCGTCAGCCGCGACGCGCCGGCCCCCGCGCCGTCACCACTGCCGCCGCTGATGATCACAATGCGGTCGGTCTGCGCTAGCGGTTTGGAAATCGCCTCGGCAATCAGCGGCATCTTATCCACCAACTGCTGGATGATGGCCGCTTCGTTGTAGTTCTGCCACGCCGCCGCTTTCTTGGTCATCGCCTCGGCTTCGGCGAAGCCCTGCGCCTGAATGACGTCGGCCTGCGCCAGACCTTTGGCCTTGGTCGCCGCCGCTTCGCCCTGACCGACCGACTGCACCGCCGCCGACTGGCCTTCGGCTTCGGTCAGCAGTTGAAACTTCTTGGCCGAGGCCAACGTCTGGATGCGATACTGCTCGGCCTCGGCGGGCTTGCGCACCGTCGCATCCAGTTCCTTCTCGCGGCGCTGGATTTCTTGCTCCTGCACCTGAATCTGCTTCTGCTTGTCTATGACCTGCACCTGAATCTCTTCGGCCTTGACCTGCTGGTTGGTGATGTTCTGCTGGAGCACATAGGCCAACTCGGCCTGCGCCTTCTGGCGGTTCACCTCGGCGTCGTAGTTGGCTTTCTGCACGGCGTAGTTCTTCTGCGCCTCGGCGATCCGCGTCTGCGCCACCAGTCGCGCCTGCTCACCTTCCTGCTCCGCAGTTGCCGACTGGATCTTGGCATCGCGCGCGGCCATCGCCTGGCCGATCGTCGCGTCGCGCTTGACCTGGGCAATGCGCGCCTGACCGAGCGCGTCGAGGTAGCCCTGATCGTCGCGGATGTCGCGGATGGTGAACGAGATAATCACCATGCCCATATTGGCCATATCCGCCGTGGCGACTTCGGCGACGCGCTGGGCAAAGGCGTCGCGGTCTTTGTAGATCTCCTCAACCGACAGCGAGCCCAGAATGGCGCGCAGGTGGCCTTCGAGCGTCTGCAGGGCGACGTTTTTGATATCGTCGTCGGACTTGGACAGGAACTGCTGGGCGGCCGTGACGATCGCATTCTCGTCGCCGCGAATCTTGACCTGCGCCACGCCGTCCACCGTGACCGGCACGCCTTGCGACGTATAGACCTTCGGCGTGACCACGTCTATGGTCATGATTTCAAGCGACAGCTCATCCACCCGCTCCAACACCGGCCAGATGAACGAGCCGCCGCCGGTGACCAGCCGGAAGGAGCGCGCATGACCGGTGGTTTGATCAACGGGCCCCTGCTTACGGCCGGAGACGACCAGCACGGTGTTCGGGCCGACCTTCCGGTAGCGGCTGGCATAGACGAACGCCAAGATCAAGAGAACGAAGAGCAATCCAAAAACGGCTGCAACGACGGTCAGCGTTTGTGAGTTCATGACGAATCCTTTCGATGGGTCTGCCGCGACGGGCGGCTTTCGGAAATCTCGATCGGCAACGAAAGCGTTTACCTATTCACGCACCAATACAACGCCGCCAACCATATCCACAACAACCACGGTCGCCCCACGGACCAGCGGAACACCATCTTGGGAACGAGCCGGATAGGTGACCCGCCCGCCCTGCGCGATAAGGGTCACCTCGCCCAGCCCCTTGGCCGCGATGGGCATGGTCACCTCGGCGGTCGCGCCGATGATATCTTGCTGTGTAACCTCGGATGAGCCTTGCGGGGCGATCAAGAAATAGCCAAAGGCGAAATGGGCGATGGCGGCGACGACGAAGCCGCCAGCTCCGGCGGCGAGCGCGCTCGCGCCGCTGGACAGGTTGAAACCCTGTGCGCCGATGATGCCGAACGCGCCAAAGGCCGTGACGAAACTGGCGACGGTAATGGGGCTTAAAGCGGGGATTCTGACCTCGCCGTGGTCAAGGGAGGGCGCGCCGTGTCCGCCGAAATCGCCGGGCAGGTGCAGCGCGCCGCTGAAATCGTGCAGTTCGCCGAAGATGAAGATGCTGACGGCGTAGAGGACGCCCACGCCGATCAGCGCGAAATAGAAACAGTTTAACGTATCCAAATAGAATGCCTCCTGCCTCCCCGTCCGCTAATCCGCTAACCCAATCCGCTGATAGTCCTATCCCTCACAGCCCAGCTAGACCCAAAGGGTTCTAGAAACCCTTCGGGTCTGGTCTCCCAGCCACCGAAATCCGCTCATCCGCTATCGCAATCCGTTGACAACCCTACTTCGGAAAGACCTGCACGAACGCGCCCTCTTTGACCTGAAAGATGTACACCTTCTGCTCCTTCAGGTCGCCGCCGGCGTCGTAGGTGACGTGTCCGACAAGCGTGGTCATGTCTAATTGGCGAATCGCGTCGGCCACCTTGGCGGCCTCGAACGTCCCCGCCTTCTGCACGCCTGCCGCCAACACCGCCATCGCGCTGTAGCCGGGCACGCTGTAGGTGTCGGGGTTGCGCGCCTCAACCCGCTGGTAGTCCTGCCACCACGGCTTGTCGCCGACCACCTTCGGGTCCGGCGTGATCGCGCCGACATACGTGCCCTCGCTGGCCGGCGCGGCCTCGTCCACATAGGTGGAGTTGAAACAGCCGTCCGAGCAGATGAACTTTGCGCTCACGCCCGCCTCACGCAGTTCCGGCAAGAGCACGTAGCCCTCGGTTTCGTAACCGGCCAGAAACACCACGTCCGGCTGTGCGGCCTTGATCGCGGGGATAAACGAAGCATAGGTGGGCGCGGCCTCCTTGATCTTCACGACGACGACGGGCGTCTGCCCCAGCGCCTTGAGCGCGGCGGTCATCTGGTCGCGCAGGCCGTTGCCGTACTCGTTGTCGGCGTGGACGACCGCCACGCGCTGGGCCTTGAGTTGCTCCACCATGAATCGCGCCAGCGCGGGCGCCTGCGCCGCGTCGGTCGCGTTCACGCGGAAGAAGTTGCGAAAGCCGCGCTGGGTCAGCGAGACTTCCGACGCGGTCGGCGTGATGACCACCAGCGGCAGGTCTTTATAGACCTGCATCGCCGCGAGCGTCTGGCCGCTGTTGGCGTGGCCGATCACGCCGATCACCTTATCGCCTTTCTTCACGGCGGCGGCGATGTCCTTCGCTTTGTCTGCCGCCACATCGGAGTCTGCCTGATCATCTATGCCGATCACCTTGATGGCTTTGCCCAGAAGGCCGCCCTGCCGGTTAATCCGCTCGGCCATCACCCGCACGCCGCCGACGATGGCTTGCCCGCCGTTGGCCTGCCCACCCGAAAGCGGCGCGAGCGCGTACACAATCACCTCGCCCTGCGGCGTTGCGTTGGGCGAACAGCCCCCGATCAAGTCGGGGGCCAGCATGGTCAGCGCCAGTAATATGAGAACTTTTCGCATCAGCTGCTCCTATCCGGTGACGAGGGACGGTCTTCAATTTTAGATCTTTGATTGTCAATCTATTGACCTTCAGGAAAGAAAGTTAATGTAGTAAACTGGGTAGCATGACTTGGCAACCCAAGAAACTAACCCGTGCCCAAAAGACCGAACGGCGACTGACTGGTGGCCAGATGCTCCAGAGCGGCCAATACACGCAA
>JACQEC010000019.1 GCA_016200765.1 Chloroflexota bacterium
AGGGGCGGAAACGGGCGGACGGCTGAGGATCATGGCGCTGTTTCACCTTCAATGATGACGATAGGCGTATTGTAATCGTTCTGTGAGCGCATGTCATTACTATTTGTCCTGTTTTTCGGGGGACATATGTCCTTTGCGATTGGGGACATCTGACAAATGAACGCTGTGCCGGTTTATGAGATACTCCCCACAACCCTCGACTGCGCTGTGACGGGGCCGGGGGTTGATTTTTCGCGCAACGTGTCAATCAAAAATCATCAATCCAAAATCTAAAATGACTACCAAGCGTCAGAGCCTGCCGCCGCTCGAATCGGAAGAGGCGGAAACATCCTATATATCGCTGGGGTTGGTGGTGGTGGTCCTGCTCGCCATCGGCGCTTTCCTGCTGGTGACGACCGCTCCGCTCGAGCGCCTGCTCGGCGGGAGCGCCTGGGCGGTCATCGGCGTCTACCACGGCCTGTCCGCCGGATTACTGCTCATCGTGGCAGCCATCGGGCTCTATCTGGCCTATCGCCTGTTCATCGGCCAGATCAAAGCCTTTCACGACCTGCAGTTGATGAGCGTGGTCGTCTCGACGCTGTCGTTTATCACCATCGCCTTCGGCAACTGGATCTACATCGGCTATCGCAGCGCCGGCGGCGCGCGGGTGTATTTCCTGACCCACTACCCGGAACTGCACAAGGTCTTTTTCGAGTTCAAGGAGTTTGTCGCGCTGTTCACCTTTCCGCTGGCCGTGGCCGCAACCTACATTCTTCTGCGCTACGGCGAGCAGCTGCTCCAACGGCGCTGGCTCAAGGCGACGGTGGCCGTACTGCTCGCGATGGTGTTTTTCTTTTTCGTCGTCGCGTTCAGCCTCGGCGCGGCCATTACGCGCATCAAGCCCGTCTAAGATGAGGAGGCACGCAACGCGCTCACGCGATACGAGAACGATGCAAACAGAGAGGATTCCCAGCGGCCCGGCGATTGCCGCGTTCACCGCGGCGGCCATTGGCTTGCTGGCGATGGCGGTCGCCAATCTCCTGCAAGAAACCGTCAAAGGTTTCGACCAGACCTTAATGGCTCTCGGCTCGTGGATGCCGAATCAGGACGGCATCGGCTCGTATTCCGGCGCGGAAACGATCCTGCTGGTCGCGTGGCTGGGGTCGTGGGCTGTCCTGCATCTCCTCCTGCGCGAGAAGCACATGGGGGTCAGGCCCTGGACGATAGCGCTGGTGATCGGCGTGGCGCTGGCCACCCTCCTCGTTTGGCCGCCATTCATTGACTTCCTGATTGGCCGGTAGGGCAGGTCGCCGTCTTCCCCTTCTGCCCTCGCCCGCCGGGGCGCGGGCGCGTCATTGGCCTCTAGGGTTTGCGTTGGCCCGGCTTCGCCGGAGAGGCCAGCCCGGAGCCTGCCGAAGGGGGCAGGGCCGGAGAGCGGCTTTCCGAAGGGACCAGCCCTGAGCTTGCCGAAGGAGCGTTCAATCTCGGTTGAACATCTTCTGCGAAGACGATTTCGAGCGGCTCGTCGGACGCTTCTTCATCCGCAGAGGGCTCGGGTTGAGCGGGGCGCGGCTCCGCCGGTGATTTATCCATGGCTCTCAATCACGTGGCTGATGGCTGATGGCCGATGACTCATGGCGGTTTGCTATCGGCTATTCGCTATCGGCTATCGGCTATCGGCTATTCGCTACAGGATACATGCATTATGCCTGCTTGCGCGCCCATTTTCAGTGATAAAGGTCACGACCGGCTCGTGACTTTTGTTACCGGCAAGCGACCCGGCCAACTCGACAAAGGTGGACTTGCCGCCCAAGGGCGGCAACCCGTCGCTGACCGATCAGGATTTCGTTGACATCGTGTCGTACATTCGCACACTGCAAAAATAGGCCGTATAATGCCGTAGCCGTGAGCCGTGGCTTGTATGTGCAACGCCCTCGATTGAAAAAGGAGACCAGCGATGGCCGCTACCGTTTATCCGAACTGGAGAGACACCGTTCGCTTTTCCGCCGATGGCCCCCAGCCGCAAGTATTGCTTGAGTCTGACAAGGTCAAGGTCGTGCTGGTCGGTCTGGAAGCGGGCCAGCGCCTGCCCCTGCACCCCGCGCCGGGCGCCGCCTATCATATCTTGGAGGGCAGTGGGTGGTTTCTGTTGAACGCCGAGCGCATCGCCGTCAAGGCCGGCGCAACGGTCGTCGCGGCGGATGGCGACCGGCGCGGCTTTGAGGCCGAGACGCGCCTGGCCTTTCTGGGCGCGCGCGGCGTCTAGCCGATTTGCCAAGCCCGTAAAGCGATATACAATCTATACAAACAATCCCGCTCTTGGTTGTCACAGCCTGAAAGGAGAATAGAATGAGTGAATCAGTAACCGCCCAACGGATCATGGACGGCATGAAAACCGCGTTCCAGCCGGACAAAGCCGCCGGTGTGGATGCCGTCGTCCAGTATATGTTGACCGGCGATGGCGGCGGCGAGTTTAACATGACCATCCGCGATGGTAAGATTGAGGTCCAGCCCGGCAAGGCGGCCTCGCCCAAGATGACGCTGACGGCGGACACGAACGACTACTATGACATCGTCACGGGCAAGCTGAACGCGATGGCCGCTTTCTCGTCGGGCAAGCTCAAACTCGGCGGCGACATGATGTTCGCCATGAAGCTCGCCACGTTCTTCGGCCGTAACATGTAACGGGGCATCCGGCCGCGTCATTCGTTTGTTTTTAGATGGAAGATTTTGGATCCCCATTGACCCAGTGGAAGAAGCCCATCTGAAATCTAAAATCTCAAATCAAAAATCCCGAAGCCCTCGTCATCGTCGCGCGAGGGCTTCCTCTTACCAGCGTTCAGGGAGGGGTAAATGAATTCCGTCAAACCACAGCCCGCGAAAGCGAAAGAAGTCGCCACGCTCGGCGGCGGTTGTTTCTGGTGCGTCGAGGCCGTTTATGATGAACTGACGGGCGTCGAATCGGTCGAGTCCGGTTACGCCGGAGGCGCGGCCCCACAGCCGAGCTATGAGCAGGTCTGCACGGGCAACACCGGTCACGCCGAAGTGATCCAACTCACTTTTGACCCGCAGGTGGTTTCCTACCGGCAAATCCTGGAAGTATTCTTCAGCGTCCACGACCCGACCACCCTCAACCGGCAGGGGGCCGACGCGGGCACGCAGTACCGCTCGGTCATCTTCTATCACAGCCCCGATCAGAAGGCGGCCGCCGAGCAAATCATTCGTGAACTTAACGCGGCCAAAATCTGGAACGCGCCCATCGTCACGCAGGTCGCGCCGTTCAAAGCCTTTTACCGCGCCGAGGATTACCATCAGGAATACTTCAAGCGCAATCCCTATCAAGGCTACTGCCGGGTGGTGATTGCGCCCAAGATGGCAAAGTTCCGCCAGCACTATCAGGAGCAGTTAAAACCGGCCAGCCCTGAGCCGGCCGAAGGGGCCTGACCATGATTCCGCCGCCGTTCGCTCGCGCGATGGCCGAGCTGTACGGAGCCGCCGGCGATGAGTGGCTGGGCAGACTGCCGGCTCTGCTGGCCGAGTGCGAGCGGCGCTGGTCGCTGACGATCGGGCCGCCCTTTCCTAAACTGTCGTACAATTACGTCGCGCCCGCCATGCGCGCCGATGGCTCCGAGGTCGTGCTCAAGGCGGGCGTGCCCAACCCGGAACTGCTCACGGAGATGGAGGCTCTGCGGCTCTACGATGGCCGCGGCATCGTCCGCCTGCTGGAGGCTGACCGCGAGCGGGGTGTCATGCTCCTGGAGCGGCTCTCGCCGGGAATGCCGCTGTCGAGCCTCGCCGACTCGGAACTTCACGCCGCGAAAGCGGACGAGCAAGCGACCGCGATTGCCGCCGGGGTGATGCGCCGGTTATGGCGGCCTCTGCCGCCCCAGCACCCGTTCCCCACCGTGGAAAAATGGGCCGAAGGACTCACTCGCCTGCGCGCACACTTTGGCGGCGGCACCGGCCCTTTTCCTACCCGCCTGGTCGAGGCCGCCGAAACGCTCTTCTGCGAACTGATCGCCTCGATGGCCGAGCCGGTGCTCCTGCACGGCGACCTGCACCACGACAACATTCTCTCCGCCGGTCGAGAGCCGTGGCTGGCGCTTGACCCGAAGGGGCTGGCGGGTGAGCCGGCCTATGAGGTCGGCGCGTTCTTGCGCAACCCCATGCCACAAATTCTCAACTGGCCCCAGCCGGAACGTCTGCTGGCCCGCCGCGTTGACCAATTGGCCGAGGAACTGAACCTCGGCCGCGTCCGCCTCGCGGGTTGGGGGCTGGCGCAAGCGGTGCTGTCGGCGTGGTGGTCTTTTGAGGATCACGGCCACGGCTGGGAGGGCGCTATCGCCTGCGCCGGATGGCTGATGACCAATGGCTGATGGCTAATGGCCGATGGCTGATGGCCGATGGCTATCTGCTATCTGCCATTCGCTATCTGCTATCTGCTATCGGCCATCGGCCATCGGCTCCGTAGATTGCAAGAGGTGCTTATGACCACACAAACCTTCACCAGGGGCGACCCCGCCAGCGATGTTCTGCATTACGACCGCCAGCCGCTTAGCGCCATCTTTAGCCCCAAGGCCGTCGCCATCATCGGCGCGACGGATAAGCCCGGCAGCGTCGGGCGCGCCATCCTGTGGAACCTCATCAGCAGTCCTTTCGGCGGCACCGTCTATCCGGTCAACCCCAAACACCCCAGCATCCTCGGCGTCAAGTCCTATCCCACGCTTGCCGCCATCGGCGAGCCGGTTGACCTCGCCGTGATTGTCACACCGGCGGCCAGTGTGCCGTCGGTTGTGGCCGAGTGCGTGGACGGCGGCGTGAAGGGCGCGATCATCATCTCGGCAGGCTTCAAAGAGGCCGGGCCAGTCGGCGCCGCATTGGAGCGTCAAGTCTATGAGCAGGCGCGCCGCGGCCACCTGCGCGTTATCGGTCCCAACTGTCTGGGCGTGATGCGCCCGACCACGGGCTTGAACGCCACCTTTGCCAGCGCCATCGCCCGCCCCGGCACGGTCGGCTTCATCAGCCAGAGCGGCGCGCTCTGCACCGCCGTGCTCGACTGGAGCTTCCGCCAGAACGTCGGCTTTAGCGCGTTCATCTCCATTGGCGCGATGCTCGACGTCGGCTGGGGCGACCTGATTGACTACCTCGGCGACGACCCGAAAACGCAGAGCATCGTCATCTACATGGAATCCATCGGCGATGCGCGCGCGTTCCTCTCGGCGGCGCGCGAGGTCGCGCTGAATAAGCCGATCATCGTCATCAAAGCCGGGCGAACGCAGGCCGCCGCCCGCGCCGCCGCCTCGCACACCGGCGCGCTGGCCGGCAGTGATGAGGTGCTCGACGCCGCCTTCCGGCGTTGCGGCGTCCTGCGCGTGAACACCATCTCCGACCTATTCTATATGGCCGAAGTGCTGGCCAAACAGCCGCGCCCGCGCGGGCCGCGCCTGACGATGGTCACCAACGCCGGCGGCCCCGGCGTGTTAGCCACTGACACGCTGATGACGACCGGCGGCGAGATGGCCGAATTGTCCGCAAAGACGATAGAGTCGCTCGACCAGTTCCTGCCGCCGCACTGGAGCCACGGCAACCCGATTGACATCCTCGGCGATGCCGACCCGGCGCGCTACGCCAAAGCCGTCGAGGCCGCCGTCAAAGACCCGAACAGCGACGGCCTGCTGGTGATCCTCACCCCGCAGGCGATGACCGACCCCACGCAGACCGCCGAA
The DNA here is from genome assembly GCA_016200765.1 of Chloroflexota bacterium. Lineage (GTDB taxonomy): Bacteria > Chloroflexota > Anaerolineae > JACRMK01 > JACRMK01 > JACQEC01. Next base: position 5,706 of record JACQEC010000019.1, read on the forward strand.
CTGCTGAAGCCTTACGCGAAATTGAACAAGCCCATTCTGGCTTCATGGATGGGCGGTTCAGAGGTGGAGCCGGGGGAGGCTATCCTCAACCGCGCCAACATCCCCACCTTCGGCTATCCGGACACGGCCGCGCGCATGTTCGATTACATGTGGCGCTACACCGATAACCTGCGCGGGCTGTACGAAACGCCGGTCTGGCTCGACACGGAGGGCCGCGCGCCGGATCGCGCTCAAGCCGGGCAGATCATCGCGCAGGCGCGGAGCGAGGGGCGGAGCCTTCTTAGCGAGTTTGAATCCAAGCGCCTGCTCGCCGCCTATAGCATCCCGACCACCGAGACGCGTCTGGCCGCCAGCGCCGACGAGGCCGCAGCGGCCGCGCGCTCCATCGGCTATCCGGTTGTGCTCAAACTTCATTCCGAGACGATCAGCCACAAGACCGATGTGGGCGGCGTGCAGTTAAACCTGGGCGACGAGGATGCCGTGCGCCGAGGCTATGCGGCGATTGCGTCTGCGGTGCAGGAGAAGGCCGGCGCTGATCACTTCTTGGGTGTCACCGTCCAGCCGATGATCCAAGAGGCCGGATACGAATTGATTGTCGGCAGCAGCCTTGACCCGCAATTGGGGCCGGTGCTGTTGTTTGGCTGGGGCGGGCAGTTGGTGGAGGTGTTCAAAGACCACGCGCTCGCTCTGCCGCCGCTGAACACGACGCTGGCGCGGCGCATGATGGAGCAGACGCGCATCTACACCGCGCTGAAGGGCGTGCGCGGGCGGCCGCCGGTTGATCTGGCGGCGCTAGAGCAACTGCTGGTGCAGTTCAGCCAACTGGTCGTCGAACAGCCGTGGATCAAGGAGATAGATATCAACCCACTGCTGGCCCAGCCCGGCCCCTTCGGCAGGCTCATGGCTGGCCCCAATGGGTTGGTGGCGCTGGACGCGCGCGTCGTCTTGCACGGGGCCGAGATGAGTGAGGAGAGCCTGCCGCGGCCCTCCATCCGCCCCTATCCGATACAATATGTCACGCCGTGGACGACGAAGAACGGCCTGCCCGTCACCATTCGCCCCATCCGCCCCGAAGACGAGCCGCTCGTGGTGAAGTTCCACGAGACGCTCTCCGAGCAGAGCGTCTACATGCGCTACTTCCACGTCATGCGGCTCAGCCAGCGCATCGCCCACGAGCGGCTGACGCGCATCTGCTTTATAGACTACGACCGCGAGATGGCGCTGGTGGTTGAACACGCCGACCCGCAGAGCGGCGAGCGCAGGATACTGGCGGTGGGGCGGTTGAGCAAACTGCACGGCCGGCCGGAGGCCGAGTGGGCGATACTGGTCAGTGACCCGTATCAGGGGCACGGCTTGGGGTCAGAACTCTTGAAGCGCCTGATTCAGATCGGGCGCGACGAGAAACTGCGCCGCCTGACCGCCGACATCTTGTCGGACAATCTGGCGATGCAGCGCGTCTCGCGCAGGCTCGGCTTCCGCCTGCGCCGCCAACTCGGCGATTCGTCGGTGATGGCGGAGTTGGCGCTGTAAGCGGATAGCCGATGGCTAATGGCCGATGGCTGATGGCTAATGGAAGTTGACTATCGCTATTCGCTATCTGCTATCTGCCATCTGCTATCGCCATCACGCGGCTTGTCGGCTCGGCAGACGGCGGCGGCGAAGCCCCTGCATGACCGGCAGAGCGAACAAGCCAATCGCCGCAATCATCGTCACCAGCGCAATCGGGCGGGTGAAGAAGATCGTCAGAGAAGCATCGGACATGATCAGACTCTGGCGCAGGACCTTCTCCATCGAGTCACCCAGCACAATCGCGACCACCAGCGGCGCCATCGGGTAACGCTGTTTGCGCAGCCAGAAGCCCACCAGCCCGAAAATCAGCGTGATCCAAACGTCCGTCATCGAGTTTGAAAGCGAGTACGAGCCGAGGATCGAGATCACCACGATGAACGGCGTCATGATCGCATACGGCACGCGCATGATCGAGGCGAGCAGCGGCACCCCCAGAATGCAGATCGTGAACGTCAGCAGTTGGCCGAGGTAGATGCTGGCGATCAGCCCCCACACAAAATCAGGGTTCGTGATGAACAGTTGCGGGCCCGGCTGTAAGCCCCAGATGAACAGGCCGGCCATAATTACCGCCGCCGTCGGCGAGCCGGGCACGCCCAACGCGATCATCGGCAGAATTGACCCCACACCCGCCGCGTCGGCGGACGACTGTGGCGCCATGATGCCGGAGATCTCGCCTTTGCCGAAGTCCTCTTTGTCCTTCGACCACGAGCGCGCCAGGCCGTAGGCGAGGAACGAGGCCGGCGTCGCGCCCGTGCCCGGCAGCACGCCAATCCAGAAGCCGACCAGCGTCGTCCCCAGGACCAGCCAGATGCGGTCGCGCAGCGCCTTGATGGAGTCGAGCACATCGGTCAGGCCTACGCGGGCGGCCAGACCCTGAAAGCTCAACGTGCCCTGCTCCTCCGCCGATGCCAGCAGTTCGCCGATGCCGAACAAGCCAATCGTGACCGGCACGAAGCCGATGCCGCCTAGCAGTTCGCTCCGCCCAAAGGTCAGGCGCGGCGCGCCGGTCACGGTGTCGAAGCCGATGGAGGCGAGCAAGAGGCCGAGGCCAATCATCGCGATGCTCTTGAGCGGCGAGCCGCTCTCAAGGCCGGTCAAGGTGGCGAAGGCCAGCAGGAACACGGCGAACAGTTCCGGCGGGCCGAAGGCCAGCGCCCAATCGGCGAGAAGCACCGCGAAGAAGGTGAACAGCACGGTCGCCACCAGCGCGCCGACGAATGAAGCGACGAACGACGACGAGAGCGCAAGACCCGGCCGGCCCTTTTGCTTGGCCAGCGGGAAGCCGTCGAACAATAGGGCGACCGACCACGGCTCGCCGGGGATGTTAAAGAGGATTGTGGTCACCACGCCGCCAAACAGCGCGCCCCAGTAGATGCCACACAGAAAGATAACGGCGGAGGTCGGTGGGACGAAGACGGTAACCGGCAGTAGAATAGCGACACCGCTGGTGCCGCCCAGCCCCGGCAGCACGCCGATCACCAACCCCAGCGCCACGCCAAAGAAGAGCATCAGCAAGTTGAACGGCTGTAGGGCAACCTGAAACCCCAGTGCCAGATGGGCGAAGGTGTCCATCTACCTCTCCATAAAGGGGGTGGCCGATGGCGGATGGCCGAAGGCTATCTGCTATTCGCTATCGGCTATCTGCCATCGGCTATTGATGCTAAAACGGGAGAAGCCCTTGACGGTACAGCACGCTCTTCGGCAAGGGAACTTTGAAGCCCTGCTCGAACAGCAGGTAGAGCGCGAGCGGCACGCTGAACCCCATCACCGCCACCCACAGCCAGCGGTAGCGGCCAATCCAGCGGCCAAAGAAAGCCATATACCCGCCGCTGACGAGGTAGAAGCCCAGCCATGGAACGAGCAGGACGACGGCCACCATCGGCACGGTCAGTTTCCAGAACGCCGCCGCCCCTTCCGCGGAGCCGAATAGCTCACGAGTCGGCTTCACGCGTAGGGAGCGGCCAAGCACGACCAGCGCCGCCAAGCCCATCGCCACCGCGCTCCAGAACGGATAGAAGCCGGCGCCCGGCCCGTTCGCCGCCCAGCCCGCCGTCTTCAACGAATCGCCCATCGCGACGGCGGCGATCAGGACCAGCGCCGCCGCCGTCACGTTCTCATAACGGGTCACTGAATCCACCCGGCTTGCTTCATCACGTCGAGGTGCAGTTTGTTATAGTCGTCCAGGAACTTCTGGAAGTCCGCGCCGGCCAGAAACTTTAAGTCCAGCACGTTCTTCTCGGCAAAGTCTCTCCACTCGGTCGAGTCATAGACCTTCTTCAGCAGGTCCACATGGAATTTCACCTGCTCCGGCGTGAGGCCGGGCGGGCCCATCACCGAGCGCATGATGAAGTACTCGATACCGACATCCAGCCCCTGCGATTTGCAGGTGGGCAAGTCTTTGTAGGGGCCGGCGGTTGGACTGCTGTTGGCGAAGGTGCAGATGGGGCGCAGTTTGCGCGGGCTGGCCTGATAGAACGACAGCCCTTCGCTGGGGTTGTTGACGGTGGCGTCGGCCTGCTTGCCGGCCAGCGCCGCGGCCACCGCGCCGCCGCCGGATTGCGGCACATATTTAAACGGCTTGGCGCCGCTCTTGGCCTGTATCAAACTGAAGAGGACTTCATCCTCCTGCTTGGAGCCGGTGCCGGTCACCGTCAGTGCGTTGGCTTTGGCGGCGGCGGTGAAGTCGCCGGCGGTCTTCCAGGGGGCGTCCTCGTTGACCCACAGGAAGAACGGGTCAAGCGCAAGGTTGGCGATGGGGGTGAAGTCCGTGTATTGGAACGGCAGTTTCTGGCCGATGAGGGTGGTGAAGAAGGAATTGAGCGTGATCATGGTGTAGTGCATGTCTCCCTTCTTCTCAAAGACATACTGGAAAGCGACCGCGCCCGCGCCGCCGGGCTTGTTGACGGCGAGGAACGGCTGGGGCGAGAGTTTGTTCTTCTCGATGACCCCTTGAATGAAGCGCGCGTAGATGTCGGAGCCGCCGCCCGGCTCGGTGCTGATCACGAACTCCACGGGGCGCGTGGGTGAGGCCGCAGTCGCCGGGCCGCTGGGCGCGGCGGGGCCGCACGCAACGGCGAGCAGAGCGCAAACCAGCATCAGCGTGATCAGCGTAGGAAGTGCGGAACGGTTCATCTGATCTCCTCCTTATTAGATGCGACACCCTTCGACAAGCTCAGGGTGCTGGCATCTGGCTTGACGTACCCGCACCAGGTGCAACAGGTTGACTTTCGCGCAGGAGCGCACGGTCATAAAACGCGAAGTGAATTGTGTTCTCTCGTTGGCGGTCACCTCCTTCCGTACTTGTCCCCAGAAGCGTGACGAGTGACGGGTGACGAGTGTCGAGCGTCGGGCTGTTTCGCGACACCCGTCACTCTTTTCCGCTTCAGGCTGCCTTCAAAACCCCTTTCAGCGGCGCGACGCCGGGGATGTCCCACTCCTCCCACATCTGATTGACCATCCCCTGAATGTGCTGGATGTCCTCCTCAATGAGGTGGGCGAAGCGTCCCTGCCGCATCAGGAACTCGCGCACGGGGATGCGGTTCTTGCGCGCGTCGTGGGTGTAGTTTACCACACCCTCGACAATCTCATACAACGGGTACAGCCCGGAGCGAATGCCCAATTCGCCGATGTCGTGCGAGTAGCGCGGGTGATAGTCCCAGCCTTTGGGGCACGGGTCGTAGGTGTGCAGAAAGGTCGGGCCGCCGACGCTCAAGGCTTTGCGCACCTTGTTCATGTAATCGGTCGGCGGGAAGGTGGCGCAGGCGGTGGCGATGTA
>JACQEC010000347.1 GCA_016200765.1 Chloroflexota bacterium
GCCGCTTGCCGTCTTTTCCAGCACGACGCGCTCGACGCGGCGGCCGATGAGGGGATCGTTGGAGTTACTGCCGTAAAGCGCGATGAAGATGTTGTTGTGGTATTCGCGCGGGAAGCGGCTGCCGGTGTAGAAGGCAAGGCCGTTCGCCGACGAGTGCTCCTGAAACTCGGCAATCGGGAACAGCGTGCCCGCGCAGGCCGCGCCCTTGCCCTGCCCGTAACAGTCCGGCCAACCGTAATCGCCCCCCTCGACGATCAGGTTCAGCTCATCAGGCACGCCGTCGCCGGGCACGTCTTTGCCGTTGTCGCTGGCGAACAACTCGCCGCTGTCGGGATGAAACGCCAGATCATACGGGTTGCGCAGGCCTTTGGCGAACACGCGCAGGCGGCTCCCGTCGGATTCGGCGGACAGAATAGTTGCCTCCATCGGCGCGATGCCCACCAACTCGCCGTGGTCACTGCGCGAGCCTTGACCGATGTAGAGCCGGCCATCGCGCCCAAAGGCCAGCCCGTCGGTCTGGTGGCGGCCGGCGGGCAGGCCGGTGATGATATCGCGCACTTGCCCGCCAGCGCTGACCACGCTCACCTTGCCGCGCGAGGCGACATACAACTCGGCGCCGCGCCACGCGATGCCCAGCGGCGCGGTGAAGCCTGCCGCATAGGTGCGCTGTGCGGAAGCGCGGCTATCGCCGGCCGCGCTCGACAGCGTCTTGATCTCGCCGCCGAGTTGGGCCACGTACAGGCCCCCGTCGGGGCCGAAGGCGATCGAGGTTGGATGCTCAAGCCCTTCGGCATGCTCTGGGCTGGCCCCTTCGGCAAAGACCGTGACGGCAAAGCCGGGCGGAACGCGGATGCCGCTCGCGTTGTCAGCCGGCCCTGAGCCTGCCGAAGGGGCCAGCGCGCCGCGCAGGAGTCCGGCGAAGAAGTTCAGGTCGAGCGAAAGGCCGGCCGCGTTGGGGGCCAGCACGCCGCAAACCAGAAAGACGAAGAGCAGGAGCGATGCCAAGATCAGGATCAGCGGTCTGCGCTTTTTCATGGCGATAACTATAGCACATTCCGGCGCCGGGCAAGTTGGCAGGCCCCTATCGTTCTGCTATACTGCACCGCGCGGGGCGGCCCGGTCGCGCCGTACTCGCTATTCGACACCCGAATGAAGGAGCCCTCTATGTCACTGGATCGCCAAGCGTTGAGCGTCTATGTGCATAACATGTTTGAGAACGAATATCATAAGTTGGGACCGCAGGGGATCGCCGACCTGTTGGCGCGCGGCCGGCAGTGGAAATTGGGCGAGACCCTGCGCGCGGGCGGCTCGATCATCTTCCCGCACGCCGGCCTCAAGGAGTGCGGCCACCAGATTGCCGCTGTCGTGCAGGCCTGCCTCGACTCCGGCGCCGATCGCGTGCTGGCGGTCGGCGTTCTGCACGCGCTGACCGACGAACTGCAGGACGCGCGCGTGCGCGTGGCGAACGGCGCGGACGTGACGAAAGAGAAATACTGGGGCATCCAGGGGCCAGCCCTGAGCCTGTCGAAGGGGCCCGGCCTCGCGGGGCACGAGAACTGGCAGACCGAGTTCTCGATGATGAATTTCATGCTGTTATGGGACGAGGAGCGCAAAGAGCGCGGCGGCAAAGCGCCTGAACTGATTGTGCGCTATCCGTATCTGGCCGGCGGCAAGCCGGAGATTTTGCCCGGCATCGGCGAACTGCAAGCCATCGCCAAGGATGCCGTCGTGGTGTCCACGGCGGACGCCTTCCATCACGGCATCGGCTACGGCGACCCGCCCGGCGAGGCGCTCTACCCCGAACAGGGCGGGCTGGCGCTGGCGCGCAAACGGATTGACGAGGGGCTGGAACTCTTGCGCCGCGGCGACTACTGGGGCTATAACCAGCACTGCGTGAGCGCGAAGAGCGACGCGCGCGACGCCGGTCAGGTGGTGCGCTACCTGCTCGGCCCGCTCGAAGGGCGCATCCTCGACCTGACCTACTCCGATACGACCGATATGTACAACACCCCGCCGCCGACCTGGGTGGCCGCGGCCTTGATTGAACAGCGGCGGGTAGGCTAGCGATGCTGAAAGGCGAGAAGGTGATCCTGCGCGCGATCCAGCGCGAGGACCTGAAGCGGCAGTGGGAGTTTAACAACGACGTCGAGGTCGAGCTGTCCGGCGGCGGCGACCCGCCGATGCCGCAATCGCTGGCCCCCGACTGGATCGGGGGCGAATTCGACGAGAACGCGCGGAAAGGCGGGCGCGATGGCGCATTGTTTGCCATCGAAGCCGACGGCCTCTATATCGGTCAGTGCGGTGTGTTCACCAGCGGCATCATTGGCAGCACCGCGCAGACTTATGAATTGGGCATCGCCATCGGCGACAAGCGCTGCTGGGGGCGCGCCCCCGATCCAAGTCGGGGGGCGATGCCGTGCGTGTCTTGCTCGACTACGCTTTTCGACTGCGCAACGCGCACAAAGTTTGGCTGCGCGTCAATGGCCCCAACGAGCGCGCCCTCCGCGCCTATCGCGCCTGCGGATTTGTGGAAGAAGGCCGCCTGCGCCGGCATGTCTGGGGCGACGGGCAGTATATTGATCTGGTCTATATGGGCATCTTGCGCGAGGAGTGGGAGCAACACGTCGCCGTTCAACGGGGCGTCGCCGGGTAACTATGATATAATAGCCGTCAATCCCACCCGACCGATCATCTAAGGAGGATTATGCCTATACTTCGCTGGTTGGTCATTGGCCTCATCGCCGCCCTGCTGGTTGTCGTCGCCGGGCTGTCCTTTGTCGTCGCCGTGTTCTTTCTGGGTGCGCGCACCGCGCTCGACACACCTTCCGATGCTCTGCTCTTTATTACCGAGTCCGGCAAGACCTCCTACCTTATCCCCGGTGACGCGGGGAACCTTGCGAACCCCAAAACGCCTCTGAAGCCCGACGCGCTGGCCGAGGCGAAGCGCACGTACACCGCGCGCTGTCTCACCTGTCACGGCTCAGATGGCAAAGGCCAGACGCCCATCGGCCAGCACACCTTTCCCCGCGCCGCCGATTTAACCGCCGCGCGCACGCAGTCGCGCAGTGACGGCGCGCTGTTCTGGCTCGTAGCCAACGGCATCCCGCATACGGGTATGCCCGGCTGGAAAACCGTCCTCAATGATGATGAACTGTGGTCGCTCGTCGCGTAC
>JACQEC010000336.1 GCA_016200765.1 Chloroflexota bacterium
AGCACGCGCGGCAGGGTTGCCTCGTCCTTGAGATAGGCCAGCAGGCTGGCATCGCCCGCCGTGAGCATCTCCGACGCCGGCAGTTTGAAGGTGGGGTTGTCGGCCAGCCACGCCTGCAGGCTTAGCGTCTTCACGCCGCCCGCGATGTAGGTATCCTCTTCGTCGGTGGTGAAGACAAAGAGCGTGTTGGCCGGCGTGATGCCGATGGCCGCAAGCCGCTTGAAGAACTCGTCAAACGCCTTGTCTGCCGCCGCCAGCGCCGAGTCGTAGCCGCCGCGCGGCTGGCTGTCGTGCAGGTTCTCGATATAAGTGATCGTCACGGGCACGCCGCGCGCCTGCATGGCGTAGGTGGCCTTCAGCGCGTAGGACGGGTCGAGCCGCGCCCAGCCGGGGAACGACCCGACCACCTCATACAACCAGGGGATGTTGGGCGACCCCAATTCGCGCGTGCCGTCTTTGTGATAGACGGCGAAGCCGAGATAGTCTTTGGCGGCGCGCGCCTCGCGGTTGTTCAGGCTGGAGAACTTCGAGACCTCGCGGTCGTTTTCCAGCACCATGTCGCCCCAACCGACCACGCCCACATCCAGCCCGGCCTGATTGAACGCCTGCCATGGGCCGGGCGTCGTGACCAGACGATGACCGGCGTCGGTCTCGGATTCCCAGAAACCCCACGACGCCGCCTTGCCGCCGTCAAAGAAGGTGTTATTCAGGATACCGGTCTTCTCGGCGTACTGGCCGGTAATGATGGAGAGGAAGGCGGTGGCCGTGTGGCTGACGAGGCCGGTGTGGCTGTTGCGCAAAACCGCGCCGTTCTTGAAGAACGCCAGCAGGTGCGGCATCTTCTGGAGGTCGTCCTGCCAGTGGGTGTTGTCGAAGCCGATGATGATGAGGTGCTCAACCGGCGATGCGCGGCGCGCGGGCGGATTCGCGGTCGGCGCCGGGGTTGGGCCCTCGGCGCAGGCAGAGAGCAGGAGGGAGAGGGCGAGGAGGAGGAGCCTTACTTTTCGCTCTACACGAATAGATGGGTCTGGTGTCGCACTCATCCGACAGTCTGCGTGTTCCTATGCTCGCGGAGCCAGTCCCGTAATGTTTCAAGATGTTCGCTATGATGCTCATACGACCCCAGAAGCACTGCAGAGAGAGGGTGTCCGTCCAGCCACGGGTATCGCCCCGCTTCCAGCAGGTCAGTCTCCGGCACCGCCTCAATCAATTCAAGGAACCGGAGGAATCCGCCCCTCCAGTCTCGATACACGCTCGCCCAGGACAGTTCACGGTGGGTTTCGTAAAGCCAGGCATTCAACTGATGCGGCTCGCCTTCCTGCTCCGGGTCTAAATCCGCAGGCCACTTGGGATAGTCGGGTTCGCGACTGGACAGCGCGGCTTCCATCCGAGCAACGGAACGCTGTTGCCAGACGCGCAAATGGGCGATCACATCTTTGATAGACCAGTTGTCCGGCAACTGCCGGGCCGTGATTTGCGCTTCGTTCAGGCCGGCCAGCAGTTCTTCCCAGCGGTTGAATTCCGCCTTCAGATTTGTCAGCAATTGTTGCTTGTCGTTCATCATCATCCCCCCATGAATCAACGTCAAAGGATGCAACGACTAGCGCAATGAGTCACTCCTAGCGGCGCGCGCGTCCCCGGCTCATCCGCGCCAACATGCCGACCATGAAACCGGCGGCGGTCAGGGCGGCCAGCGCGACTTTGGTGACATCTACAATCGGCTCGATCCGCACGCCCTCCGGCGAAACGACAATCGCCGCGACCGGGCGCGACAAGACGCGGCCGCCGCCCCCGCCGCCTCCGCCACGGCCTTCGCCGCCCTTGCTCGCCGCCGCTGGGCCGCCCTCGCCATAGCCTAGCCCAAAGCCGGCGACACTCAACACTTCGGCGGTCGGAATGATGACCATGTCGCCGTAGGCCATCGGCTGGCCGACCACGGCTTCCACGCGCGCCGCATCCAGCAATTTGCCCATCACCGTCTCCATCGTCGCCATCGGCGCCATCGCGCTGGACGGTTTGCTTTCGCTGGCCGTTGTGATTGGGTTCTCGTTCATAAGGCAGTCTCCTTGATGCAGGAAGATCAGCGGGAGCGGCGGCGGGCGCTCGAGATGAGCCACGCGCCGAGCAGGCCGAGGCCGAGCCAGCGCAACTGTCTCCGCCGGGTCACGTCGCGTATCGGCAGAATCCGTTCCGCGCCTGCGGCGTCGCGCGCCGACAACTCGATCGGCCGGTTCCAGATCAAGCCGCCATGTGAGCCGGGCAGCCGCAACTGGACGACGCGCGCCCGGACGACGAGGGTGTAGCCGCCGACACGGACGGGCGCGCCGTCCTTTACCGCGATCTCAAAGGGTATCATCCTGTTGCATTGTAGCACATTTGGACATTGACACCGCAAACCGCGAATGAGCGGTTGGCGTTTTCGCTTGCACAGCACAACCGCACGGGCTATAATCTTGCCATCGCCATCGCTGTGCCGCGTGTAGCGCTCATTTTCTGCGCCGAAGCAATCTCCCTATCGCGCGAAGGAGATGGCTTCGTGTGCGGCTCGCAATCGCCAGGGCATGAGGATCGCTTCGCTATGAACCCATTGCCGGAGGAAGCAAATATGCAGACCTTGGACCGTATCATGTCGAATCCGAATATTTGTCTGGGACAGCCCGTTATTCGCGGCACGCGCATTACCTTGAGCGTGATTCTCAAACTGTTGGCCGCCGGCAAGCCGGTCGCCGAGATTATCAGCGCGTATCCCGAACTGACGCCTGAAGACATTTATCAGGCGTTGCGCTATGCCGCCTGGGCGGTCAGCGACCAGCAACTGCCCATGGCCGTATAAGATACACGCATGGCGAGTTTGAAGCTACTGGCGGACATGAATATCTCGCCGCTGACGGTTCAAGATTTGCAGGCGCAGGGCTGGGACATCGTGCGAGTGAACGCGCGCCTGTCTGCCGACGCATCCGATGACGAGATTCTTGCCTTCGCGCGCGCGGAAGACCGCGTGATCGTCACG
>JACQEC010000340.1 GCA_016200765.1 Chloroflexota bacterium
AGTTGAGCCTCTTTCAAATCGGCTGGCGCAAACTGCAACGCGCCGTCAGCGCGGGACGCTTCCCCACTTTCACGCTCCGCATCCGTCCGATGCGTCTCGCCGTCGTATTCGTTAAAAACCGAAAGTGTTAGTTACTCAGGTAGATTGCTATACATTCTGCAGGTCCCGCTTCGACCTAGTGAGTTGCCCGTACCTGACCTGAGAATTGATGAGCTCAGTCGTAGCGTCACCCAAGCAGACTTCAGCGACCTCAGTTTAAGAGAATATCTAGGCAAATTGATGAGCGTTGCATCATCATCCTATAGAACGCTTGTTGATGCTAACTTTCAGAGTCTCACCGAGGTGTTCAATGTTAACGCTCAATTTCCATTCTCTGCTATCGTCCTAACTGACCGCGTGTTCGTCCGTTATGCGCTATCTCCTGTAGCTTCACTCGACGAAGCCCAGATAGTTACTAAAGTTGTTGGATCAGAGTTGGAAATTGGTAACCGTGACAGCCAGTTCCAACTTGATGGTGAACCATTTGATAGGCGCGTGCGGAATATATTGGAACAACTGAGGAAGAGCCGACCTCCACTTCATCCGGTTGATGACATTATTCCTATTGAGAACTTCTTTACTCCCACTCCAATGAATGATCTAGTGAAAAAATGGCTCGCAGCTGAAGTCCGGGAGATCTTTGGATTCTAAACAGCGTACAACTACTGAACTTTCAAAAATTGATGTTCATGTCCATATGACAGAAACGCTCAGTACAACAAGGGCTATTTCACGCCTCGCACATGAACTTGTTTATTGAAAGCTCAGTGGGAGAAGGTCATGGCCTACCAACCGCTCGCCCTGTATCTGCAAGATAAGCACACCATCCACGATGAGTTCGCGTTCGCGCGCTACGCCGAGGCGCGCGGCTTCGACGCGCTCTGGCAGGCCGATACGCGGCTGGCGCGCGACTGCATCTCGATGATGGGCGCGCTGGCGGCCATCACCACGCGCCTGACGATTGGCAGTGGCGTACTGCCCATCTGGCCGCGCAACGCCGCCACGCTCGCCGCGACCTTCTCGACGCTGTGGGAGATGGCGCCGGGGCGCATCATCTGCGGCCTCGGCGCGTGGTGGGAGCCGATCACCTCCAAGGTGGGCATCAAGCGCACGCGCCCACTGCAAGCCATGCGCGAGGTTGTGACGGTCTTGCGCAAACTGTTCGCGCGCGAGGTCGTGACCTGGCGCTCCGAGTTCATCCATTTAGACGAAGTTGAACTCGACATCATCCACGGCGATACCGCGCCGCGCCCCATCCCCATCTACATTGGCGCGACCGGCGACAAGATGCTTGAGCTGGCCGGCGAGATCGCCGATGGCGTGGTGCTGAACTACATGGTCTCGTCCGCGTATATCCGCCGCGCCGTCGAGCATGTGCGCGCGGGCGCCGAGCGGGCCGGGCGCGCGCTGGGGGCCATCGCCCGCCCGGAACTGATCGTCGTCTCGATGGACAAGAACCGCGAGGCCGCGCTCGACCTGTCGCGCGAGTTGTTGGTGCAGTACCTCGGCCAGGAGCCGCACATCATGAAGGCCAGCGGCGTCAGTCAGGAACTGCTGGACAAGGTTCACGCCGTGCTGGCGTGGCCCGCCACCAAAGCCGAGGTCACGCAGGCGATGCGCCTCGTGCCCGACGAGGTCGTGCAATTGGTCACCGCCTCCGGCACGCCGACCGAGTGCATCGCCAAGATCAGCGAATACCTCGCCGCCGGATGCACCTGCCCGATTGTCTATTCCCTGCAAGACGACGCGCGCCCGCTGATGGATGCGCTGGTGGAAGCGTTCCCGCGATGAGCGGCCCTTCGACAGGCTCAGGACTGGGCTTGCTCATCTTGCCTTCGTTCTTGATAGACCAGCCCGGCCAGCCGCCGAAGGCCGACTGGGGTGTGCGCGTGCTTGGCGATCAGATCGCCGCCGTCGCGCCCAACGAAGCCCTGCGCCGCGCCTATCCCGCCGACGAGCTGTGGGAGGCGGCGGGACAGGCACTCACGCCCGGTTTCGTCAACGCGCACACGCACCTCTACGGCGTGCTGGCGCACGGCATCCCCCTCGACCGCGCGCCGTCCGACTTCTGGGGCTTCCTCAAAGATTTCTGGTGGCTGCTGGTTGAAGATCGCCTCGACCACGAGATGATCTGCGCCGCCACCGACAGCGTTTGCGTCGAGATGCTGAAAAGCGGCATCACCTCCTTCTACGATTGCCTCGAAGCGCCCTACAGCCTGCCGGGGTGCCTGTCCACGCAGGCCGGGGTCGTGCGCGCGCGCGGCTTGCGCGGGATTTTGTCGTTTGAAGCCACCGAGCGCGTCGGCGCGGAGAACGGGCAGTTGGGCTTGCAGGAGAACCTCGACTTTATCCGTGCCGCGCGGTCTGTTTCACCTGACGGCCTCGTCTCCGGGCTGATGTGCTTCCACACCACCTTCACCTGCTCCGCCGAGTTCATCCGGCAGGCGTTCGCGCTGGCGCGTGAACAGCATACGCTCGCGCACCTGCACTGTTCGGAAGGCGTTCACGAGCCGCTCTACGCGCTCGACCATTTCGGCCTGCGGCCGCTGGAGTATTACGACCGGTTGGGCGTGGCCGGGCCGGACATGCTCGCCTCGCAGTGCGTGCAGGTCAGCCGCGGGGAGATAGACCTGATGGCCGCGCGCGGGGTGCGCATGACCCACATGCCGCTCTCGAACTGCGAGGTCGGCGGCGGGGTTGCGCCGGTGCCGGAGTTGATCGCCGCGGGTGTGACGGTCGGCCTCGGCAGTGACGGCTACATCAACGATTTCTTTGAGGTGATGCGCGGCGCGTTCCTGATTCACAAAGCGCACCGCCAGGACCCGCGCGTGATGCCCGCCAGCCTCGTCTGGTATCTCGCCACCGAAGGCGGCGCGCGCGCGCTGGGGCTGGCGCAGGTCGGGCGGCTCGCGCCGGGCTGGCAGGCCGACTTGCAGTTGATTGACGCGCAATGCCCGACGCCCGTGACCACGCACAACCTCTACGAGCAGTTGCTCCTGTATCGAAACCACACGCACGTGCGCGCCGTGTGGGTCGCCGGGCGCGTTTGCATGCGCGATGGCATGGTGCTCGGCGCGGACGAGGCGGCGATTCGCGCGCGGGCGCACGCGGCGGCGCGAAGGTTGTGGGGCTATCAACGGATTGGGATAGCGGATTAGCGGATGAGGACTATCCCATGGCTGTTGCAAAGTCCGATGAACGTAGGGGCGGGTCTTGCACCCGCCCCGATGCGGGCAGGGGCAAGCCCTGCCCCTACCGATGGGCACAAAACACAAACCGCGTCAAGCGACTTTGCAACAGCCGTACTATCCAGACGTCGGAAGTCTGAGCCTGTTAGTCGTACCTCGTGACTTGGGAGGCAGGGATCGCGATGCGGTTAATCGTTCCGCAAATTTGGAGTAGAATCAGCGCAAAGGAGAAAAACCGATGCGGACGGTAACGATTGCTGAAATAACCGAGAGCCTCCGCAAGTTGCCCGCCGAAAAACTCGCGGTGGGCGATGATTTCGTCTCCTACATTTCAGAACGAGAATTAGGCGAGGGGTTGCTCGCTGAAGCCACTAAAGCCATCGAATTCATGTTCGCTTCCGAGGCCATCCTTCGCGCGATTGAGATAGACCTGAAGAGGATACGGCGTGGGCAAGTTTGTGAAAGGGGATGTGGTTGTCGTGCCCTTCCCCTTCTCGGATTTGAGCGCAAGCAAGAAACGCCCGGCGCTGGGCGCCAGTACAAGCAGTGACTGTAGCGTTTCGCGTCATTCCCGTACAGGTACCCGGCCAACTCCCCAGTGGATGTTGACGAGATGAGCGAAACCTTTCAGCTGATTCAGGAGTTAGTCGGGAACGGCGAGGTTCAGGTCTCGGCGCACGGTTATGATGAATTAGCCGCAGATGATATTCTGGTGAAAGACATCTTCGCGGGTGTGCAGAATGGTGTGGTCGTGGAAGATTATCCTGACTTTGCCAAAGGACCCTGTGTGCTTGTTTTACAACAAGATCCGCGAGGGCAGTCCATCCATATCCTGTGGGGCATTCCCAAAGACAAGTCTTCACCCGCCGTTGTGGTGACCGCTTACCGGCCTGATTCAGAAAAATGGACGGATGATTTCAAGAGGAGGAGGAAATGAGCCATAAACGTCAAACCAAGCTCGTGCATGAAGGGGAATATGTCGCCGAAGTCGAGGTTAGACTGATCGAATCGTTGGAAGGGTGGGGCCCCTATTTGTCTTTGGAGGATGCGCGGAAACTGGATGATGTTCGGGAAGCCCTGCGCCGGGGAGACTTCATGACGGCCAACAAGCTCGCTCGTGTTTATCGCCTCACGCCGGTGACGGCATGAGTTTTTCGCTTCGCGTATGGACGAGCCGCGCACATGCCCTGACGTGCGGCGGATGGGATGTTGGTTGACCGAAGGGACGTTGATGCCCACCTCACGTCGTGAGGCTACGGCGTTTATCATTCAGTATTCATAGGAATACCATCATGCGTTACGGTTGCTGTGTCAGTTCTGTCGAGCAGATCCATATCGTGGCTGGCGCTGGCTTACGCCGCTGAACTGGCGCACGAAAGCACATGGAAGCTCACCGTGAATTGTACAGGCTGAATGAGGAGGAGGTGGAGGCTGTCAGCGGATTGGGATAACGGATTAGCGGATAGATGAGCCTTATTGTGGCGTGCTCGCCAATCGGGGCATAGTCTAAGGCGGAAAGGCGCGCCGCGGGGGTAGCGCCCTCATCCGCTCATCCGCTATGCCGAAGGCAATCCGCTGATAGCCTATCGCGGCACTAGAGGCGCGACCTCCCGTCGCCGCTTGCGCGCGCTACTCCGCAATCCCAATCCCGACCCGTGCTATAATTCCCCAAACCACAACGGCAAAATACCGCCGCGCGGCCTGCAAACGCTATGCCCACCTCTGTCTCGGCCCACTTCATCACCCAACTGCAAGCGCTGGTTGAGCGCTTCACGCGCTACTACGACGACTACCGGCGCGCGTCTTATTCCGAAGCCGAGGCGCGTCTGCACTTCATTGACCCGCTGTTCGAGGCGCTCGGCTGGGACGTGCGCAATCAGGCCGGTCTGCCGCGCCAGCAACAAACGGTGCTGGTCGAGCGCGGCGAGACGACCGGCCGCCCCGATTACAACTTCCGCATCAACGGCGAGACAAAGTTCTACGTCGAGGCCAAAGCGCCGCATGTGGCGCTGGAAAGCACCAACGCCATCTTGCAGGCCAAGAAGTACGCCTGGAACACGAGCGAGCCGTTCGTCTATTTCGCGGCTGTGACCGACTTCGAGGAGTTCCGCTTCTACGACGCCAGCCGCAAGCCCGACCCGCGCCACCCCAATAGCGGCCTGATCTTCGCGCACCGCTTCGGCGATTACTTACAGCCGCAGGCGTTGGAGAACCTGTGGTTGCTCTCGGCGCAAGAAGTGGCGGCGGGCAGTCTGGAGCGCTGGCTGACGCGGTCGGCGCGGCGCGAGCGTGAACGCTCGCCGCTCGATCAGACGTTTCTGGCCGACTTGAGCGGGTGGCGCGAGCAGTTGGCGAAGGCGGCTTATAAGGCGCACCCCGACCTGTCGCCCGCCGCGCTGAACGGCGTCGTGCAAGTCTTTCTCGACCGGCTGATCTTTATCCGCGTGGGCGAGGACCGCGGCGCCCTCCCTGCCGGGGGACTGCTGCACATCGCGCGGAAGTGGCGCGAGGAGGGGCGCCAGCGCCCCATCACCGCCGACCTGATCCCGCTCTTCCGCGAGGTCAATGACAAGCTCAACGGCGAAATCTTCAAGCCGCATCGCTGTGAGCAGATCAAGTGGGACTCGGCGCTGGTGGCGCAAATCATCAGCGTCGGGCTGGAGCCCTACAACTTCGCGCAGATCGGCGTGGAACTGCTCGGCTCGATCTACGAGCGCTACCTCGGCAAAACGATTCGCGTCACGGCCAAGCGCGCCATCGTCGAGGACAAGCCGGAGGTGCGCAAGGCGGGCGGCGTCTACTATACGCCCAAGTATATCGTGGATTATATCGTCGCGCAGACGGTCGGGCGGCTGATCGCGGGCAAGACGCCCAAACAGATCGAGAAGTTGCGGATTGTGGACCCGGCCTGCGGCTCCGGCTCATTCCTGCTTAGCGCGTATCAGGCGCTGTTAGACTATCACCGCGACTATTACGCGCATCAGCGCTCGGCCCCGGCCGCTCCGCCGGGCGCGGAGCGGGCCGTCGAGCAGGGGCGCTTGCTGGGAGCGGAGGAGGGCGGCGAGTTCCGGCTGTCGCTCCAGCAGAAGGCCGACATCATACGCAACAATATCTTCGGGGTGGATATAGACGCGCAGGCGGTCGAGATCACGATGATGAGCCTGTACCTGAAGATGCTGGAAGGCGAGCGCGGGCTGATTAGCGGGCGCGGCGTCTTGCCCGCCTTGAGCGCGAACATCAAGTGCGGCAACAGCCTGATCGGGCCGGATTATTTCAGCGGCCAACTGCTGCCCGACGACGCCGCCATGCGCCGCATCAATGCCTTTGACTGGCAAACCGAGTTTGCCGACGTGATGCGAAGCGGAGGGTTCGATTGCGTCATTGGCAACCCGCCGTATATCCGCATCCAGACGTTGAAGGAGTGGGCGCCGCTGGAGGTCGAGATTTACAAGCAGTTGTACCAGAGCGCGAGCGCGGGGAACTACGATATCTATGTGGTCTTTGTCGAGCGCGCGCTGAACCTGTTGAGCGCGCGCGGGCGGCTGGGCTTCATCCTGCCGCACAAGTTTTTCAACGCGCAATATGGCCGTCCCCTACGCCGGCTGATTGCCAGCGGTCAGCATCTGTCGCAGGTAGTGCATTTTGGCGACCAGCAGGTCTTTGCGGGCGCGACCACCTACACCTGCCTGCTGTTCTTGGACAAGGCCCGCCGCGACAGGCTGAACGTTGTGAAGGTGACTGACCTGAAGGAATGGCGTGCCAGCGGCCAAGCCGTGACGGGCGAGATTGCGGCCAGCGAGGTCGGCGAGGCCGAATGGAACTTCACGGTGGGCGCGGGCGCGGCGCTGTTCAAGAAGTTAAGTGCGATGCCGGTGAAGTTGGGCGATGTAGCGGATATATTTGTTGGCTTGCAGACGAGTGCGGATGATGTGTTTATTATGAACTTTGTAGATGAGACTGAGAGAACATTATGTCTCAAATCCAAAGCGTTAGATCGTGAGTGGGTGTTTGAAAAGAATCTGTTACTCGATAGTTGTGAATTAGCAGATTATAGCGAAAAGTGATAGCGTGAGGTGCAAGCCAGCCTGTATTGGCATAAGAAGGAGAGGATCCGATGCAACTCCCGCTGATCGCGCCTGCACCCTTGGTCATCACGCATGGAC
>JACQEC010000341.1 GCA_016200765.1 Chloroflexota bacterium
GCGGGCTACCTGCCGGGCGAATTGCGCATAGACGATAACCGCACATCCGAAGGCGCTCTGCGCTACTTCAACGCCCTGCGCGGCGGCAAAGCCGACTGGGGCTTTGTGCGCAGGTTGGCCGAACGGCTCGACCTTGACCTCAAACTGCCCATCAGGAATCTGTCGAAGGGCAACAAGCAGAAGGTCGGCGTGGTGCAGGCGCTGATGCACCGACCTGAACTATTACTGCTCGACGAGCCGACCAGCGGCCTCGACCCGCTCGTACAGCAAGAGGTGCTGCGCCTGATTGGCGAAGCGCAGGGCAACGGGACGACGGTCTTTTTCTCGTCGCATATCTTGAGCGAGGTGCAGGAGATCGCCGGGCGCGTGGGCATTATCCGGCGGGGCGAGGTGGTGGAGGTCGCGGAGACGAAATCGCTGATTCACCACGCGGTGCGCCGCGCGCGGGTACGCTTTGCCCAGCCCACCGACGCCAGCGCGTTCACCGGCATACCGGGCGTGAAAGTCCTCGCGCGGGATGATGGCTTGAGTGTGACCTTGCAAATCGAAGGGCAGATGGACGGCCTGATCAAGGCGCTGGCGCGTTATCCGGTCAACGACTTCGAGACCGAGTATCCATCGCTCGAAGAAATCTTCCTGACCTACTACGCGGCCAACAGCGGCCCCCGGCCCACTGCCGAGCCCAAGGAGGCGAGATAACATGGGAACGATCTTTCGCTACAGCCTGACCCGTATGCGCGGGCAAATCATCGGCTGGGGCATCCCGATGGCACTGTGGGCGTTGCTGGTGATGTCCCTCTACGATGTGGTCGCCAAACAGCAGGCGGAGTTTGAGCAGTTGCTGAAAAACTACCCGCCGGAGTTCTCGGCCTTCTTCGGCGACGTGACAAAGATCGCCACGCCCAACGGCTTTCTCTCGCTGGAGTATTTCACGCTGATGCCGATCTTGCTGGGCATCTTCGCGCTGTTGGCGGGCAGTGGGCTGTTGGCGAGCGACGAGGAGAACGGCACGCTCGACCTCGTGCTGGCCTATCCGGTCAAGCGCATGGCGTTGTTCGCGGGCCGCCTGCTGGCCTTTGTCGTCTCCGCGCTGGCGATTCTGGCCATCGGCTGGCTGGCGCTGATCGTCGCCATGAACTTCTCGACGCTCAAGATAGGCTGGAATGAGATGGCCCTGCCTTTTGTGTCGCTGTTCGGCGTGCTGATGTTGTACGGGACGCTCGCGCTCTTGTTGAGTATGGTCTTGCCCGCGCGCCGTCTGGCGGCCATGACCTCCGGCGTGCTGTTGGTGGCCGGTTACCTGATCACCTCGCTGGCGCGCGTCAATAAAGACCTTGAGCCCATCGCCAGACTATCGCCGCTGAACTACTATCAGGGCGGCGACGCGATTCTGGGGCTGAAGGGCGAGTGGGTCGCCGGTTTGCTGGTGGTGTCGGCGCTGTTTGTGCTGGCCGCGGCCGTGCGCTTCCAGCGGCGCGACATTCGTGTGGGCGGCGAAGGCGGCTGGGGCTTCGTCTGGCGGCGGCGGGCGGCGGCGTAGGTGATGTCTGCTACCCATCCCCATTCACACTTCGGCTTGCTGGCCGCCGCGAACGGGCGGCGGCTTTTCGCCGCGCTGGTCTTGACGCTGGCGTTCGTGCTGATAGAGATGCTGGCCGGGCTTTACGCCAACAGCCACGAGTGTTGACCGACGCCGCTCACAACGCCACCGACATCCTTGCGTTGGCGCTCACTTGGTACACCCTGCGCCTGACCAGCCAACCCGCCCACGCGGGCAAGACGTTTGGCTACCACCGCGCCGGTATTCTGGCGGCGCTGGCCCCCGATCCAAGTCGGGGGCTGGCGAACTCGACGACCCTGCTGTTGATCACGCTGTGGATTTTCTACGAAGCGTACCAGCGGCTCATTCTGCCCGCGCCGGTGGATGCGGGCATTCTGACCGGCCCCCGACTTGGATCGGGGGCCGGCGTGGCGGCGATTGCCTTTGTGATCAATGCGGGGACGGCGTGGCTGGTGAAGCGCGGCAGCGCGCGCGACCTGAACCTGCGGAGCGCGTTCCTACATCTGGCCGGCGACGCGGCCGCCACATTCGGCGGGGTGCTGGCCGGCCTCGGCATCGCGCTGACCGGCATGACCTTCCTCGACCCGCTGGCGAGCGTCCTGA
>JACQEC010000342.1 GCA_016200765.1 Chloroflexota bacterium
CACTGTCAGAAGCAAGGCATAGACAGGCCGCGAACAGCAGGGCGACAGCCAGCGACAGCGGCCTGTACAGGCGTGGTCTCACGCGTGTATGTTACCTATGAACGCGCACGAGGGCAATTGGAGAGAAACGTGACGGGTGACGGGCTGTTTCTCGTCACTCGTCACCCGTCACTCGTTAGCGTGCTTCCACAAAGATGGGGCTTGTGTCCACGAAGACCGCATGGGGGTCGGCGTTGGAGGTGATTCCGTCCAGCGTGGTCACCGTCACTCTGGGCGCGTCAATCGGCACGCTGGCCGTAGTCGGCTCACTGCTCCACAGCACATAGACCGGGCCCGTGGGCCGCTGGAAGCCGTAGAGGGCGACGCCGGGGGGTTGATCGCGAATGATGAGGGCGGTCGCGCCGTTCAGCTTCGCGGCGATGAGGGCAAAATACTGTTCGGCGGGCCGCGGCTCTTTCAGCGTCACCAGGCCCGGCAGGGAGCGGGTCGGCGAGTCGAGATACGACATGAAGATGATGCGGCGCGCCCCACTGCCCGCCGCGGCGATCAGCAAACGGGACATCTCCAGCGCGTACTGGATCTCGTAGGCCCTGCTGGTCACCTGCAGGTGTTGCCCCAGCTCCCAGAACTCCAGCGGTTTGCTGATGCCCAGCGCGCGCAGAGCGCGCGTCAGGCTTTGCAGGTGGTCCCACGCTCCGTAGTAATGCAATTGGAGCGCATGGCTGTTCTGCTGGTGCTGGGCTTCCAGCTGGACCCAATTGATCGCCGCAACCGCGTCGGGCTGTTGCAGATACTCCAGCAGGTCTGCTTCACTGCTCACCGTGCGGCTCAACCACTGCCGGGCCAGCGCAATCGCGCTATGCGTCTCGCCGGCATGGTATAGGGCATTGGCTTCCGCGACGGCCACGACCTCAGCGGGCAGTCCGCTGTTCAGCACCTGCGCATCCGGGTCGGCGGCTTTGATCGCCGCGTAAGCCTGATCCATCAGCGCAAAATAGTTCTGCGGCGTGTCGCCCCAGTTCAACGCGAACATCGCCTCGTATTCAATGGCGTAACGCGCGACGCGGCCCTTCAGATGCGCGGCCAGGTCTCTCAGGAATGGCAGATAGAGATTCAGCGCGGGCATGATTGAGACGCGGTCATCCGAACGGCGGGCGAGGACAACCAGCGCCGGCTCGACCCCGCAGGCGCGGAGGCGGGCGATTTTTTCGTCCAGTTCGGTCCAATCGTAATCACCATTCGCCCGAACCACTTCATTCCAGCGCAGGTTAAGCCATGCCAGACCCATCTGGTCGGCCTGCAACGCCGAACAATAGGGCCCCACAAGCGCCGCCTCAACCTGGGCGCCAAGGAACACCGGATACGCCGGAGGCGGCTCGGTCGCGGTTGGCCTGCGAGCGGGCGGTGTGCCGGTCGGCGTGCGAGTCGGCGTGCTGGTCGGCGGCGTGCCGGTGGGTGTGCGGGTGGGCCGCGGGGTGAAGTTGGGTGGCGGCGTGCGCGTGCCGCCGGGCGTGTAGCTGGCGGTGGCGAGCGGGGTCGGTGTCGCGCTGTAGGTCGCGGTCGCCGTTTGGGTTGCGGTCGCTGTCTGGGTTAGGGTTGCGGTTTGGGTCGCCGTCTGGGCCTGGGTTGCGGTTGGGGTCGCCGTCGCCGTCTGGGTCGCGGTTGGAGTCGGCGCAGGCGTGGTCGGTGCAGGCGTGTAGGTTGGGGTCGGCGTGGCCGATTGGTCTGCGGCGGCCACGCCAGCCAGTTTCGTCAAGAGCACCACAGCCAGCAGAGCCAGGAGCGCCGCCAGGCGGTGGGGGAAGCGCATAACCGTTTTAGAGAAACCCTTCCGCTTTCATCTGTTGCCACGCCTGCCGCGCCTCGCCGACCGAGCCTTCGTCCTCGATGGTGGTGATGTCGCCAGGGTCGCGGTCGAGCGTGACGGCTTTGAGCAC
The DNA here is from genome assembly GCA_016200765.1 of Chloroflexota bacterium. GTDB lineage: Bacteria > Chloroflexota > Anaerolineae > JACRMK01 > JACRMK01 > JACQEC01. The sequence goes on from JACQEC010000342.1 coordinate 1,938, forward strand.
GCGGCGCATAATCTTGCCACTGCGCGTCTTGGGCAGCATGTTCACAAAATTCAGATCGCCGATCACCGCCACCGGCCCCAGTTCGTGCCGCACGGTGTCGAGCAGTTCC
>JACQEC010000343.1 GCA_016200765.1 Chloroflexota bacterium
AAGCCCGGCGCGCTGATCGTCGCCGACAACCTTGACAGCCACGCGGAGTCGCTCGGCGCGTATGCGCGGCAGATGCAGTCCCGTCCCGACGCCTTGAGCGTCACCCTGCACATCGGGAACGGGATGGAAATGACGATGAAGCGCTGAAGCAAGGTGGGGTAACATGCTCCTCGTGATGAAATTCGGCGGTACATCGCTGGGCGATGGGGCGCGCATCGGCCAGGCCGCGGCGTTGGCCCATCGCGAAATCGCCAACGGGCATCAGGTGGTCGTGGTCGCCTCGGCCATGAGCGGCGTGACCAACCAGTTGATCGCCGCCGCCCAGCTCGCCGCGCGCGGCGACGAAAGCCTGATTGCCGAGACGCGCCGCCGCCTCTTTGCCCAACATATCGCCGCGGCGCAGGCGGTCACGCCATCCCGCGAGGCGCAGGACCGCCTCATCGCGCAGAGTGACCGCCAGCTGACTGTCTTTGAGAACCTGGCGCGCAGTGTTCACATTCTGGGCGAGTTGACGGCGCGGGGACTCGACGCCGTCGCCGCGCTGGGCGAGAGCCTGTGCGTGCCGCTGGTGGCGCAGGCCCTGCGCGAGCGCGGCCTCGCCGCCGAGGCGATTGAGGCCACCGAACTGATTGTCACCGACGACCACTTTGGCAACGCCAGCCCGTTGATGCCGGAGACCGCCGCGCAGGCGCGCGCGCGCCTGATGCCGCTGGTGCAGGGCGGCACGGTGGCGGTTGTGACAGGCTTCATGGGCGCGACGCGCGGCGGCGTGACGACGACGCTGGGGCGCGGCGGCAGTGACTATTCCGCCACCATTCTCGGCGCGGCGCTCGACGCCGACGAGGTGTGGATTTGGACGGACGTGAACGGCGTGATGACCGCTGACCCGCGCATTGTGCCGCAGGCGCGCACCCTGCCGGAGATTTCCTACGCCGAAGCGGCGGAACTCTCATATTTTGGCGCGAAGGTTCTGCACCCCAAGACGCTGATGCCCATCGCCTCGAAAAACAAGCCGGTGCGCATCCTCAACACCTTTGAGCCGGAGCATCCCGGCACGCGCATTGTGCCGCAAGCGGCCAACGGTGGGCGCGGCGCGGTGAAGGGTATCACCGCCATCAAGCGCCTGTGCATCCTCTCATTGGAAGGGCGCGGCATGGGGGGTGTGCCGGGCGTGGCCGCCAAGTTGTTTGCGGCGGTCGCTCGGCAGAGTGTGAGCGTGATGATGATCGCGCAGTCGTCGTCCGAACTGGACATCTGCATCGTCATCGAGGACGACGCGGCGGCGCGCGCCATCGCGGCCATCGAGCAAGAATTCGAGTTGGAGCGCCTGCGCGGGGATGTGGACGGTGTGCGCGCCCAGCGGCAGGTGACGATTGTGGCGGTGGTCGGCGCGGGCCTGCGCGCCACGCCCGGCATCGCCGCGCGCGTCTTCGGCGTGCTGGCCGAGCGCGGCATCAACGTCATCAGCATCGCGCAGGGATCATCGGAGTACAACCTGTCGCTGGTGGTGCAAGACAGCGACGCCGACGAGAGCTTGCGGGCGATTCATCAGGCGTTTGAGTTGGAGAAGGTGTAGCGATTGATTCATGGCGCGCTTGCGAGTTAAGAGGTGAACAATGCAAACATCCATCAGAGCATTCGAAGTGGGCGGCACAATTGATGAACACCAACAATTGCATCTGGATTCGCCTTTGCCCGTTACAGGCCCCAGTCGGGTGCGTGTGATTGTTTTGGTTCCCGACGACGATGAGCCAAACGAACGGGAATGGCTACATGGGGCGATGACCAATCCGGCCTTTGATTTTCTGAACGATCCTGAAGAAGATATTTATTCCTTGGCCGACGGGAAGCCGTTCCGTGACCAAGCATAAGGTTGTGAAGGTTCTTTATGGCGCACTGTCACGTGGTGATACCTGAAGACAAGGTGGCGGACTTCTGCCGCCGCCATCACATTCGCAAGCTAAGTATCTTTGGCTCCGCCTTACGCGATGATTTCCGACCTGACAGCGATGTGGATGTGCTGGTCGAGTTCGAGACGGGGCACGTGCCGGGGCTGGCGTTTTTCGGGATGGAACTTGAACTTTCCGGTCTGCTAGGGCGCAAAGTGGATTTCAACACACCCCAGTGTTTAAGCCCCTACTTCCGCGATGAGGTCGAGCAGGAGGCAGAGGTGCAGTATGTCAAGCAGGAATAACAGTCATGGATTTTAATCGCTCCAGGCTTCCCGTCGCCGTGCTCGGTGCAACCGGCACCGTCGGCCAGCGGCTCATCTCGCTGTTGGCCAACCACCCGTGGTTTGAGCTGACCGCGCTGGCCGCCAGCGACCAGTCGGTGGGCAAGCGATACGCCGACGCGGTGCGCTGGCATCTGCCCACACCTATTCCGGCCCGCTACCGTGACTGGATCGTCCAGCCCTCGCGCCCGCCGCTAGATGCGCGTCTCGTCTTCTCTGCCTTGCCGACCGATGTGGCGCGGCAAACCGAAGACGACTTCGCCAATGCGGGTTATATCGTCTCCACCAACTCGTCGCCGCACCGCATGGATGCCGACGTGCCCCTGCTCATCCCGGAGGTCAACGCGCACCACCTGCCGCTGATCGAGAGCCAGCGCAGGCGGCGCGGCGGCAGGGGCTACATCATCGCCAACCCCAACTGCTCGACCATCCACCTCGCGCTCGCGCTCAAGCCCCTGCACGACGCCTTCGGCATCACGCGGCTCGTCGTCACGACGATGCAGGCCATCAGCGGCGCGGGCTATCCGGGCGTGGCCTCCATGGATATGGTGGACAACGTTGTGCCGTTCATCGGCGGCGAGGAGGGCAAGATGGAGTCCGAGCCGCACAAAATTCTCGGCGCGCTGGCCGACGGGCATATCGCGCCCGCGCCCTTCCGCCTTAGCGCGCACTGCAACCGCGTGATGACGCTGGACGGCCACCTCGAAGCGGTGTCCATCGAGTTCGCGCGCAAGCCGTTGCCGGTGGAACTGCGCGTGGCCTTCGCGGACTTTCGCGGCGAGCCGCAGGCGCTGGGCCTGCCCAGCGCGCCCGCCCGTCCGATTGTCGTGCGCGACGAGCCCGACCGCCCCCAACCGCGCCTCGACCGCGACGAGCAGAACGGCATGGCCTCCGTCGTCGGGCGCATCCGCCCCTGCCCGGTGCTGGACTACAAATTCGTGGTGCTCGGCCACAACACCCTGCGCGGCGCGGCGGGCGGGACAATCCTCAACGCGGAGTTATTGGTAGCGAAGGAGATGGTGTAAAGGAGATGGTGTAAAGGAGATGTCAGACCATTAATGTCCTCGCGCTCCGGCGTACTCGCCCGTTATCACGACCGCCTGCCCCTCACCCCCGCCACGCCGCTGATCACGCTCGGCGAGGGCGACACGCCGCTGGTGCGCGCGCCTGCACTGGAGCGTGAGACCGGCTGTGAGATCTGGCTCAAACTCGAAGGCTGTAACCCCAGCGGCTCGTTCAAGGATCGCGGCATGGTCGTCGCCATCGCCAAGGCGTTGGAGGCTGGCGCGCAGGCGGTCATCTGCGCCTCCACCGGCAACACCTCCGCCAGCGCCGCCGCCTACGCCGCGCGCGCCGGCCTGGAGTGTGTGGTCGTTATCCCCGAAGGCAAGATTACCCAGAGCAAACTGGGGCAGGCCATCATCCACAACGCGAAAATCGTCGCCGTCGAGGGCAATTTCGATCTGGCGCTGGAGTTCGTGCGCGAATTGGCCGCCGCCCATCCCATCACGCTCGTCAACTCGGTCAACCCGTTCCGCATCGAGGGGCAGAAGACCGCCGCCTTTGAGGTGGCGGATGTGTTGGGCGATGCGCCCGACGCGCTGGCCCTGCCGGTGGGCAACGCCGGCAACATCACCGCGTACTGGCGCGGCTTCAAGGAGTATCACGCGGATGGCCGGACCACCCGGAAACCCCGAATGCTGGGCTTCGAGGCCGAAGGCGCGGCGGCCATCGTGCGCGGTGAGCCGATCGCTAACCCGCAGACAATCGCTTCGGCCATCCGCATCGGCAACCCGGCCTCGTGGAAGAGTGCGGTCGCCGCGCGCGACGAGTCCGGCGGCTGTATCGGCTCGGTCACGGATGTGGAGATTATGGCCGCCTACCGGTATCTCGCGATGCGCGAAGGCGTGTTCTGCGAGCCGTCGTCGGCGGCGGGCGTCGCGGGCATCCTCAAGATGGCGCGGCACGGCGAACTGGCGCGCGGCCAGCAGATCGTCTGCGTGCTGACCGGCAGTGGCCTGAAAGACCCCGATGCGACGATGAAAGGCCACCGCCCCATCATCCACTGCACCGCCGACTACGCCGCGTTCGAGCGCGCGGCGCTGGAGTAGAAGACGTTGGCGCGTTGAGCGTTCCGCGTTCATGCGCTCACGGCCAACGCTCAACGCGCCAACGCCCCTCACCCCTCACTCTCCGTCGTCAATCATTGCCAGCGGCCTCTCATGTTACAGCCCGGCCGGCCAGTTGAGCACCATCTGCCGCTGTTCTTCGGTCTCCGGTGACATCCGACTGCTGTAGGCCAGCGGCATCACACGGCGCAACTGCCGGATGCGGTCAAGCGCGTCCGACCCGGCCACGCCATGTCGGGCCAGATGACAGCCGACGACAGCCCCCGTGCGCCCGATGCCCGCCCAGCAGTGGACGTAGACGATATGACCGGCGGTGAAGGCAACATCCAGTTGATCGAGAATACGCCGCATCGCGTCAACCGCGGGAACGGTCAAGTCCTGAACGGGCATCCGCTGGTACTCGGCGGGGCGCCGCAGGACGGCGGCTTCATCCTGCAGAAGGAGGGCGTATGACTTCAGCTCGGCTTCGTGGGTCAGGTCGAGAAAGAAGGTGACGCCATGCTCCAACAACTGGCGCAGTCGCCGCCGCGTCTCGTCGGCGTTCATCGGGCCGGGGTATTCACCGGCCAACAACTGGCGCGGGCGCACCCAGTACGAATTAGGAAACGGTCTGGCACCATCATCGGCATTCGACATAGCAACGCTCCGCAGGGTCAGCGAATGGGCCGGCGCAGATTGCTATCCGGCCGCCTATAGTTTACCGATCGTGTCAAGCATGACGAAGGCGAACAAGAACAGACGCTGCTCAAAAGTTTCTTGGCAAGCTGTTAGGTTTCCGCTCGTCGCTCGTGGCGGATAGCCATATCCGCCACTGACGGCCGCTGGAATTGCGACCAGCGGGAGTCCCGCGGAAGCGATCTTTGTCACTCACTCACCTTACGCGCGTCATTGCGCGGCGGCGTCTTGGGAGGGCAGGCTTCAGCCCAATGGCATTAAGTTAAGC
>JACQEC010000345.1 GCA_016200765.1 Chloroflexota bacterium
CGGCCGGTCGTGTGAATCAATTGCAGGTAGTCAATGATCACCAGATCGAGGCCGCGCTCGGCGGCCAGCCGCCGCGACTTACTGCGGATTTCGATGGGCGAGACGGACGGCGTGTCGTCAATGTAGATGGGCGCTTCGGAGAGGTGGGCCATCGCCTCGGTCATGCGCTCATACTCGTCGTCTTTCAATTGGCCCAGCCGCAGGCGCTGGCCGTCAATGCCCGTCATGTTGGCGATGATGCGCTGGACGATCTGTTCGCCGCCCATTTCCAGCGAGAAGATGGCCACCGTCTTGCGCGGCAAATGGGTGGCGGCGTGCTGGGCGATATTCAGCGCGAAGCCGGTCTTGCCGATGCTGGGCCGCCCGGCAATCAGAATCAGGTCATTCGGCGCGAGGCCGCCGAGTATCTTATCGAGCGCGCTGAAGCCGGTCGGCACGCCCACCACCTCGTCTTTGTGCTCCTGCAAGTAGTCCACCGTGTCGTGGACGGTCTTCAGGAATTGGCCGATGGGGATCAGGTCTTTTCGCAGTTTGCGCTGGGAGACGGCGAAGATGGCCTGCTCGGCTCTGTCAATGATGTCGTCGAGTTCGCCTTCGTCTTTGTGGGCCAGCGCGGAGATTTCGCCCGCCGCGCTGATCAGCCGCCGCAGGACGGCCGCGCGCTCGACGATTTGCGCGTAGGTCTCCACGTGCGCGGCGGTCGGCACCGCGTTGATCAGCGCGGCGACGTAGCCGGCGCCGCCGATTTCTTCCAGTTTGCGCTGGCGCTCCAGCTCGTCCACCAGCGCAACGTAGTCAATGGTCTGGCGGCGCTCGTTGATGGTGAAGGCCGCCTCCCAGATCCAGCGATGCCGCTCGATGAAGAAATCTTCAGCGTGGAGGATGGGCGCGACCCGATGGATCGCGTCCGGGTCAATCAAGACCGAGCCGAGCACGGCCTGCTCGGCGTCAAGGTTATGGGGTTGCTGTAATTCGCGAGTTGTCAACGGTCACCGTGAGGGGGCGGGCAGCAGATGGCCGATAGCAAATAGCAGATGGCCGATGGCAGATAGCTGATAGTCAACCACCATTCGCCATCAGCTATCGGCCCTAGTGATCTTCTTTGCCCAGATCGTCGAGATCGAGCGTGTCAATGAAATCGCTGAATGCGGAGAGTCTTTCTTGCTCTTCTTTGGAGACCACACCCGAGATGTCGTCTTCGGGCGCAATGCTGGCGCCGCGCATAACGGCGTCGCTGACGTAGATTTTGACGTTGGCGCGCAGGGCCAGCGCGAGCGCGTCGCTGGGGCGGGAGTCAATCTCGATGTGGCGCTCGTCAATGTCCAGCACGATATGGGCATAGTAGGTGTCTTGACGCAGGTCGGTGACCACGACGTGCGAGACGCGGCCGCCCATGTCGGTGATGACCCGTTTCAGCAGGTCGTGGGTCAGCGGGCGCGGCACCTCGACGCCCTGCATCTGCAGGCTGATGGCCTCTGCTTCGGACGAGCCGATCCAAATAGGCAGGAAGCGCTCACTGCTCTGGTCTTTTAACAGGACGACGCGATACGGAGAGACGAGGCTGACCTTCACGCTGTCAATTGCCACCTCGATCATAAGCGGGCCTCAGGTGCGCGAGACATAAGCAAGCGCCTGTTCCTCATCCGCGGAGCGCGTCAACAGAACTGCGCCTGCTTTGGCTGGGATTATACCACACAGAAGAGCGGGATTCAATTGCGGGATAGCGCGGAATGCGTGTTATAATCCAATGCGCTGGGGCGAAAAACCACTACCCGCACGAGGTCAAGCGAATCATGCCGGTGAATCTGGTGCTGTTGTTGGAAATTATCATCGCACTGTTGGGCGCGTATGTGGTCGCGTTTACGGTGAGCCTGGTCATTTGGACGTTCCGCGACGTGCGCTCGCGCTCGCGCGACATCTTCGCGCAACTGCTGGCTACGGCGATGGTCGCCGCGTTCAACCTGCCGGGGTTGATGCTCTATTATATCCTGCGTCCCAAAGAGACGCTGGCGGATGCATACGAGCGCGAGTTGGCCGAAGAGGCGTTGTTGCAGGATATTGAGGAGAAGCAGGCGTGCCCCAGCTGCCGCCGCGCGATCACGCTGGAATATCAAATCTGCCCGCACTGCCACACCAAGCTCAAGAAGGAGTGCCAGAACTGCCACCGCCTCCTGCATTTGAAGTGGAACATCTGCCCCTACTGCCAGCACGTGCCGGACGCCCTCAGCCTTACGACGCCGGAGCCCGCCATGCTCCCGCCTGAACGAACGGCGGTCGGACAGTAAAGAATGATAACGAAGATGCCGGCCTTGCCCGGCATCTCGTCTGTCAGGCCGTTACGAACACTCCCCACCCAGCCTCCGCGACAATCTGCCCTTCTTGCATGACCACGCGCCCGCGCACCAGCGTTGCAACCGGCGCGCCCACGTAATCCAATCCGTCAAACAACAGCGCGCTATCCTTGCCCTTCGTGCGCATGAGCGTGTGGTTGAATTGACCGCGCCGCGCGGGAGCGATGAGGACGATGTCCGCATCCGCGCCGACCATCAGCGCGCCCTTGCGTGGGTAGAGGCCGTAGAGTTTGGCGACGTTTTCGGAGCAGAGACGCGCTACGTCTTGCGCGGTGAGCCGGCCATCGTGGACGGCGGTCAGCATCAGCGGCAGGGTCGTCTCAAGACCGGGACTGCCGGCCGGGGCGGCAAAGATGTCGTCCCAGCCTTGCTCTTTGGCCGCTTTGGAATGGGGCGCGTGGTCACTGCCGATGGTTTCGACCATGCCCGCATGGAGATGGCTCCACAACTCGTCCTGCTCGGCTTGACCCCGCAGGGGCGGGTTGATCTTGCCGTAGGGGCCGATGGTTCGCAGGCGCTCGTCGGTGAGAAACAAATAGTGCGGGCACGTCTCCGCGGTGATCTGCGTCTGTCCCTGCCGGCGCGCGGCGGCGATCAACCCGACCACCGAGCCGCCACTGCAATGTGGGAAGTTCAGGCGCGCTCCGGTTTCAACCGCCATCGCGATGGCCTCCCGCACCGCGACCTGCTCGGCCTCGATGGGGCGCGATGGCTCGTGGAGCAGGGCATTCTGCCGCGGCCTGTCCTTGAGCCGGCTCATGGCCGCGTCCACGGTGGGCTTATGCTCGGCGTGGACATTCAGCACTTTGCCTGTCCGCGCGGCGAGCGAGAACACGGCGCGCATCTCCTCCAACCCTAGCGTCGTGATCCCGTCAAACTCATCGCGCCGGTCGGGATAGGGCCACAGAAACGTCTTGAACGCGGCCACGCCCGCGCGCGCCAGCGCCTCGACATCCTCTGCGCGCGGCGGCCTGCGCGCGCCGGTCGCGCCGTGCGGCGGGTCGTAGTAGCCGATGCCGCCATACAGACCGAAATCCACCACCGCCTGCGCCGCGGCGGCGCGCTTCTTCTCTGCCAATGTTTCCAGATTGGTGACGGGCGGCACGGAGTTGGGGTGCTCCAGCACGCAGGTCACGCCGCCCGCCGCGGCGGCGCAGGTGCCGTGCCACCAATCTTCGCGCTCGGTGTGGCCGGGGTCGCGCATGTGCACGTGCGGGTCAATCAAACCCGGCATGACGAGCAGGCCGCTGGCATCAATCGTCTGCCGCGCGGGCGGCAGGTCGCGCTCATCGCCGATAACGGCGATGCGGCCTTCGGCGCAGCCAATCGCCGCGCGGAAGGCGCGTGTGGGGGTTATCAGCGTGCCGTTGTCAATGCGGAGGTCGAGGAGCATGGAAGGTTCCGAAGGCCGGGCGGATACAAAGCCCAGCGTCAGTCGAAACAACAGCGGGGCGAATACTATCTTGGATAGAGGAGGGCGCGATTATATGGTCGCGCCTTCTTGCTCCGGCTTCGTCTGGAGGTTACGCATGGTGCAACTGCATCGAGGGCACCACCCATACAGATTGATTGATAGGCCCGCCGGCCTGCGCCACCACGAACGCGCCCGGCATAGGAGCGGGATCAGGAACGGGCAGGTTGTTCTCTAGCAGATATTCGATCATCTCTTCGCGCGCGGTCGCCAGATTCGCTTCAGCCTCTTGCGCCGTTGCACCTTGCGCCATACATCCCAACAGCTCCGGGTGATCGGCAAAAAACCCGGTGAACCCCTCCGCGTCCTGCTCATACCGGATGACGGTGCTGTAGGTGCGACTACTTAGCGCCTTTGCTCTTGCGCTCATCTTCCGCCTCCAATTCTTTTAGTCTATCAATGAGCTTCACCGCGTGAGCGGCATACCCTTTGGCCAGCTTATTGTGACGACCCACCTGGGCCACTAATTCTCGATACCTCGGATGAAAGTAGAGCCGATCTCGGCCTTCGCGGTAATGAAAGCCAAAATATAGATATAGCGTCTGGAAATCCTTTTGACCGAACCCGGACTTCGTCACCCGCATCCGGGCCAAGATTTTCTCAGCCTCCTCCATATTATACCCTATGGACGAGCGGGCTGTTCAGCTCTTATGGCATTTAGCGGTATGGTTGCCTCGGTCCGGCCATTAATGAGAATGCAGATCTCGTACTGACCAAACTTCGGAAAGACAGTCCCGTTCATTTGGGCGATCTGATTGAAGGTTGACCTCTGCCCCGGTGTCGGGCGGCCGATTTCAATCTCCCCGCCCATCGAGACCAGCTCTCGGCCGTCTGCATCCTGCAAGACAATCTTGACCGCCTTCCGACCGGCTTCGGCTGGCTCGAAATCCAGCTGGAAAACGACATACATCTGGGGATGAATGATCGGCTCATTCGGAGCAAAGATATTGGAAAACACGCCCATGATGTTGAGCTTTCGATCAATAGACAGGCCTGCGTAGTCGGCCAGGCAAGCAATGCGTAACTCCATATGCCCTCCACGGAACTGGCCTCGCGCCAATGTTGGGTTACTGCGGCAACTCGTCCCGGTGCTCCTTACACCACTGTCTGAACCGGGCTTCTACCACCGCTACTCTGCTGTCGAGCCCAACCCTCTGTCAACAGGGGCATTTTAGCGGCCTGTTCTGTGTTTGGCAAATAACCGCTCGCCGAGGCAACCGCTCTCCCTCTAGATTTCGGTTACATTTCCAACTCTCCCTGCCGGCATTGTTCCGCCTCTGCCCGCTCGCTAGGCCTTTTTCTAAATTCTATCATAAAAAACTTGCTAATTTGGCTCCGGCCTGATATAATGGGGCAGAATTGTAACCACTTATCGCCCTAATCGCCGTGTTGGTTTGGCTCTGATGGCGGTTTGGACACTGGAAGCGTGGCGGATATAATTGGAATGTTGGCTCACCGATTAGAGCCGCCAGCCGCCCTCCAGCGAGGGCTCCTAGAAACCGCAAGCATCCGATATTAAGGGGATCAAGAAGAGAACCGATGACATCACAGTTGGAGATCAAAAACCTGCACGTCAGCGTCGAGGGCCGCGAAATC
>JACQEC010000346.1 GCA_016200765.1 Chloroflexota bacterium
GCGCGTCAAGAAGGTGTTCAACCCCGACAACCTGCTCAATCCCTGCAAGACGTTCCCGGCGACGAAGATGTGTCTGGAAGTGTCGCAGAAGCGGCGCGCGGCGATGAAGAAGCCGGTGAAGATATTCCAACAGGCGCTGAACGGACCGCCGATTCCGTGAGGGAAGGGTACAGTATAGGATCCGTATGGAATCATACGAAGTGGTGCAGTCGCCTATAGAAGCTCGTCTGGCATCTGTGTTCCAAGAAGCCAAGCAAACATTATTTATCGCCGCGCCCTACATTAAGACTTACGGGACAGAAGTTGTCTTAAGGAACACCAGTGCTAGACAACTGAAAGTGCTGACCAATCTTGACCTGACCAATATCACTAGCTCCGGATTTGACCTTGAAGCATTGCTGAGCCTTTGGACTCGGTTTGATGTAAGCGTTTCCTCCCTGGGCAAATTACATGCTAAAGTGTACGTTGCAGACCGTCAAGTTGCTTTTCTCACATCGGCGAACTTGACACGGGGAGGGCTGAAGGAGAATCACGAATACGGCATCATCTTACGGGATACGCGACTGATCTCGCTGATCCTTAAGGATATGGAGGGTTACTTTGGGCTGGGTAATATCTTCGACCGAGAGCAGCTTACAGCCCTGACGGACGACGTCGCTCAGATCAAACAACTACAACACTCCGTAGAAAGCAGCGCAGAGTTCAGAGAACTCAATCGGCTCTTGAGACAAAAAGGGCAAACCCTACAGCGAAAGGTTCTGGAGAACCGAGTAAGCAAGCGGACAATCAATACTATATTCGCCGAGACCATCCAGTATCTATTGGAAACGAGAGGGCCGTTGTCCACCAGCGACCTGCATCCGCTCATTCAAGATATTCACCCTGATATCTGCGATGATACTATTGATCGCGTTATCCATGGCCAGCATTTTGGCAAGAAGTGGAAACATGCCGTCAGAAACGCTCAGCAATCACTGAAGCAAAATGGAGTCATAGAACTGAAAGAACAAAGGTGGCACTTGGCGGGATGAGCGCCTAATGCCGAAATGAGCGAACTGAGATGAGGTGTCGCTCTTCCGTTTCCGGAGGTGGTGTATGCAGCGCGACATGACCGGCGAAAACCGCGTGGTGGACATGCCCGCGGAGTGGAACGGCGTGGTGCCGACGCAGGTCTTTCTGGATGAGGCGCAGAAGATTGTCTCGGAAGGCGAGCGGCTGGGCGTTGTCCTGCGGCTGATGGGCGGTGCGGGCATCCGCCTGCGCACCCAGCCCTACGCCGAGTTGGGCGTGCGACTGGGACGGCTTGGCGCGGTCGGCCAGCAGGAGTTCACCGACCTCGACTTTATGACCTACGAGCGCCACCGCAAGCAGATGCACACGCTGTTCATGGACCGGCTCGGTTACGGCTTCCGGCGCGTTACGCCCTCGATGGCCGCCTCGCGCCGCCGCGTCTATTTCCACCCGCGCAACTGGTTCTATGTGGACGTGTTCTTTGATCTGCTGGTGGTCGCCAATCATCCCCTCGACTTCCGGCGGCGGCTGGCGCTGGACACGCCGACCATCACCGCGACCGATTTCCTGCTGGAGAAATTGCAGATCGTGAATTTCGGCGGCAAAGACCTGAAGGATACCGTGCTCCTGTTGCGGGCCTTCCCGATTGGCGACGACGACCGCGCGCAGATCAATGCGCGCCACCTTCAGAAACTGCTCGGCGGCAATTGGGGCTTCTGGTACACAGTGACCACGAACCTGCGGGGCCTCGTCGAAGTCGTGGCCGAGATGAGCGAGTTGCACGACGACGAGCGAGAGGTCGTCACGGAGCGCAGTCGCCAGCTGCTCAAGCGGCTGGACGATGCGCCGAAGTCTCTGCGCTGGCAGGCGCGCTCGCTGATTGGTCCCCGTCAGCGCTGGTACGAGTTGGTGGAGACGCAAGAGACCGTCGGCGGTTTTGGCATCTGGCAGCTGCGGGAGGATGTGAAGCGAAAGACGTGAGGCGTGTGGGCGCAGTTTGACAAGCGCGCATCGCTTCGTTATGATAGCCCACACATGGACAGCGCCGACTACTTGTTGAAACTGGAACAGAATATCATGATCGGCTCGGCGCGCTTCGTCGCCGACTTCGCCGAGTCGTTTCAGGATTATCGCGTGGGCGATGTGACCTTTGACCTGATGATCCGCGGCGGCACCCGTCTGCGGCAGGGGATTCTGATGTCCCGCGCCTATTCCTATTTTGTCGGCCCGAACCACTTTGTGTCGTGCTTTGTGCATCTGGGAGCGGCGGAGGGCGCGCGTTTTCACGCGCTGACGCGGGCTGTGACGAAGTTCGACAAAGACGAAGAGATGACCTGGGCCTGGCTCGTCATCGTCAACCGCGGCCCGTTCTCGCGCGGCACCGTCCGGCTGGCCGAGTTGTGGGAGAAGAAGGAGATAGGCATCGCGCTAGTGGACTGCGAGGCCGAGGAAATCAGCGGCCATTCAAACAACTATCTGGGGCGGACGCTGGCCAAGCACGTGAAGACCTTCAAATGACAACGGTTAACCCGTTCAGTTGGTTTGGCCTGCTCAAGGCGATGTCTGCCACCCTGTTCGCGTTTACCCTGCTCTGGGCCGCAGTGTCGTTTCTGCTATTTCAGGACGTCTTGTTCAGCCAGTTGCTGGCCGGCGCTTTTCTTATCCTTGCTGTGGGGATTGGCGCGTTTGTCTATCAGCGCTTCCAGCGGTTGAGACTGCAATATGACGAGCGCAGTTTTGCGCTCTTCACGGGCAAGAACAAAGTCGCCGGCGGTCAGTGGAAGCATTTTAATCAGGTCTCGCTTTTTCATCGCGGCTACGGGATGTTTGCCGTGCGCGTCTACACGCCCGACAAGAACTACATTGACATTCCGGCGAGCGAGTTGAAGATGGATTGGGATGCCTTCCGCCGCGACGTGTCCCGGCGCGTGATGGGCAAGGAGGCCGGAGAGCGCCCGCCCTTAGAGAACGAAGACGACGCCCGCTGAAGGTGTTTAATCCCCGTGAGTCATCACCGATGAGTTTGGTGGGAGGTTCGAGTGCCATCGGATAAAGAGGCGGAATGCCGTCTGGTGATTGATACCGCGCGCGAGCGCGGCCTTTACCTGCGGCTGCTGGGCGGGTTGGCCGTCAAACTGCGCTGTCCCAGCGCCACGTACCGCACCCTTTCCCGCGGCTATGCCGACGTGGACTACGTGGGTTATCACAAACAGGCGATTGAGATCAAGCGCCTGTTTCAAGACCTTGGCTATGTCGGCAACAAGCGGTTCAACGCTTTGCAGGGGCGCAAACGCTTGATGTTCGCGCATCTGGAAAAAGACTGTGATGTGGACATCTTTCTGGATGTGTTCGAGATGTGCCACAAGATGAACTTCGCCAACCGCCTCGAACTGGACGACTACACCATCCCGCTGGCGGACTTGCTGATGAGCAAACTGCAGGTCGTGCAGATCAACGACAAAGACATCAAGGATATTTTCTCGATTCTGCACGATCACCCGGTCGTGAGCGGCGCCGACAAGGACGGCATTGACCTGCGCCATCTCGTGAAGGTGGCCGCCGATGATTGGGGCTGGCACATGACCATGCGCAGTACAATTGATAAATGCCTCAGCCTCAGCGATAACTATGTGGTAGAGAACAGCAAAGACAACGTGGCAGGCAAACTGCGGCAGATCAAGCAGGCGATAGACGAGGCGCCCAAGACCGCGCGTTGGAAGTTGCGCGCGCAGGTGGGCGAGCGAGTGCGCTGGTATGAACTACCGGAGGATATGGGCGCGGTTAAAGCCGCGGGCCGCGACGAAGCGGCTGAAGCCGGCAAGCCACAGACGGGCTAGCCAAAAGGTTTGCGTAGATATAGCGAGAACGCCGAGGATGATTCCTCGGCGTTCTCTGTTTCTCTGCGGTGAAGAACCCGCGCCCGGCGACCTACGCCTCGACGCGCTGTAACTTGGTGATCTTGTCGCCGGTGACTTCGACCAGATAGCCCTTGAAGATGCCCTCGCTGTACTCACTGCCCGGGTTCAGGCATTGGGTGCGGCCAATCTTGGTCGCGCCGGGGCTTTCGTGGATGTGACCGTGCAGCGAGGCCAGCGGCTGGTACTTCTGGATGATCTTGCGCACGGCGGTGGAGCCGGCCGGGATGGTGACCATCCGCCCGCCCTGCACGACGGGCCGCAGGTCTTTGTCCACCATCGGCGCGTCGTCCAGGTGCGTGAATTTGGGCGGCACGTGCAGGCAGAAAATCGAGGTCTTGACGTTCAGCACCTTCGCCGCAGTAGCTTCTAGTTTCTGCTCTAGCTCTTCTTCCGAGCATTCGCGCGGGGAATCAAACGGCGTGCGGTTGGCCCAACCCACGCACATCACCTCGTGCTCCTCGTCCAGGCGTATCACTTCTTCTTCGCCGAAGTTCACGCGCTTGTCGTTGCGGAGAATATCGTCAATAGAGAACTTGTCGTCGTTGCCCGGGCTGATGATGATCTTGACGTGATCGGGCACGCGATCCTTGATCAGGCCCAGCCAGACCTTGACGATTTCCCCTTCCTGCCGCTCGAAGAGGTCTTCGCGGTACTGCTCGTTGCTGGCGATAAGCCGGGCTTCCTCGCGGTCGCAGCGATAGGGGATATAGGAGATAAGCCGGCATTTCTTCTCAAATTCGGGAATATCCTGCTCTTCCAGTATCTCGTCCTTGCCCAGAAACGTCGCATCCCATCTGCCGTCGGCACGCTTGATGATCGGCACCATCAGCTTGCCGGTCATGTCGCCGCTCATGACCAGCGCATCCAAGTTGAACATCTTCGCCGAGTTGAGGAACTTGCGCCAGCACGTTTCGGAGCCGTGCAAGTCAGTCGTGAACATGAACCGCGTACGCATCAAGTGGGCCTCCGGGTTGATTGACAGCAGGTGACTACGGGCCTGATTATAACAAAAGGCCAACTAACGGCCAAACCGCTGGTGTCGGCGCGGGCGACTTTGCGCCCCGGCCGCTTGTGGGTTACAATGCCGTGTGGTTGTCAACCGCCTATGGGAGCCACTAACCGCATGGAAGCCTTTGATCTCTTCGCTTTGGTTGCAGAGCGCGACACGTCGGCGGCGCGCTATCGGGAATTTCTGCGCAAGCCCTCGTTAAGCGCGGGCCTGTACACACTGCCCGCCGGCGCGGCTGACCGTCAACAGCCGCATCAGGAGGATGAGGTGTATTACGTCATGCGGGGCCAGGGCATGATCCGGGTGGGCGAGGAAGATCGGGCCGTGGCGCCGGGGACGTTCGTGTTCGTCGCGGCGCGCGTCCCACACCATTTTCACAACATTCGCGAGGACCTGGCCATACTGGTGCTGTTCGCGCCGGCTGAAAGCGCGCCCACTTCATCCAATGCATGAGAGCATATCCGCATGACCAAGAAAAAACTAAGCCATGACCAGAAGCGCAAGCAGAGACTCCAGAAGCGCGCCGCGCAATCCGGCGGGGCGGCGCGGCAAACGGACCCGCTCGACGCGCTCCGTCTGGCTACGGAAAAAGCGATCCACCAAGCGTTTCTGACCGCCGACCAGCGCCTGTTGGATGCGGATGTGGTGGCCGCGCTCAACCGCCTGACGGTAGATGTGCAGAAAGGTCTATTAGCGGTCGAGGTTGAGGCGGGCCAACCGGCGCCGCCACCCGATCGGTTGGTCAATAGCGTCAAGCAGAGATGGGCAGAGGCGAATGCGCTGGCGGCTTTGCCCCGCTTGCGCGCGGCGCAGGGACTGCAGGAGATGGTTCAGCACGTCGCGGCCATCCGCGCGCCCGGTGAGTCACAATCGTACTTGCGGTTCTTGCAGGGGACGATGCAATCGCTGGGCGCGGGGCCTGGCGCGCCGGCAGAGTCGCAACCGGAGATGCCCGCTCGTCCCAACGATTGGTCGGCGGATGAACGACGGTTGTTGGATTTGGGACTGGCGTGGCTTCGCGCGAGCGCGATGCCCACCTGGGAGGACTTTCGCGCTGAGGCTGTCCGCATGACCGACGGTGGGCAGGCGCAGGCGGTCGCCAACGTCTGCCAAACCCTGTACGGGCAGGCACAGGCCGAGCCGGTTGAGCGAATCCTGCGCCCGTTACTGGACGCGGCTCATGCCAGGATCAGCGACGGGCTGGCGGAGAACAACCCCCCGATCTCCATCGCTCAATCCCCGTGATGGCCGCCGCCATACGGCATTGCGCGGGTTGGGTGTTGGCACCGGCAGAGCGTGGTTACGTGGGCTGACCCGACAGAGATAGGTTTATCGCCTGTGCCCCGTCTGTTGCGCGGCACACGTAGATGGACGGGGTCAGGCCGGTCTGCGCTCGATACGCTTCTCGTAATCCGTCCACGAAACGTCCCGCGCGCTCCTCGCGCACCAGATTGACCGTGCACCCGCCAAAGCCCGCGCCGGTCATTCGCGCGCCGATAATCCCCTCCTGCCGCAGGGCCGCCTCGACCATCACATCCAACTCGCGGCAACTGACCTCATAATCGTCGCGCAGGCTCTCGTGTGACTGGACGAGCAGGGCGCCCACTTCATCCAGCCTGCCCGCCCGCAGGGCCTCGACGCACGCCAGCACGCGAGCGTTCTCACCGACCACATGCCGGCAGCGCCGCCAGATGAGTTCCGGCAGGCTGGCCCGCTTCGCCTCAAGCGCCGCGATGGTCACGTCGCGCAGGCTCTGCACACCCAGCCGCCGCGCCCCCTCCTCGCACTCTGCCCGCCGTTCGTTATATTTCGAATCCACCAGCCCGCGCCGCTTCATGCTGTCGGCGATCACCACCGCCACGCCGTTGGGCACCGGCACCGGCCGATGCGCCAGCGAGTGGCAGTCAATCAGCAGGGCGTGTCCGGCTTGCCCCAGCGCCGAGATCATCTGATCCATCACGCCGACGTTGACCCCAACGAACTCGACCTCCGCCTGCTGCGCCCGGAGCGCAATATCCAGCGGCGATAGGTCAAGTTCGGCCAACGCACTGAACGCCAGCGTGCTTGCTACCAACAACGCCGCCGACGAACTCAACCCCGACCCGACCGGCACATCGCCCCAGACCAGCGCATCCATGCCGCACAAGCGATGTCCCTGCGCCTGCAAAGCGTGCGCCGCGCCGCGCACGTAGTTGCTCCACGCTTCAGCCCCCGTCGCTTGCTGGATGCTTGCCAGCGAGAACGCACTGCGGTTGCCGAAGTTCTCCGAGATCAGCGCCACCTGCCCGTCGGCGCGCGCCCGCGCCGCGATCCACACCGCGCGGTTGATCGCCAGCGGCAGGACGAAGCCCTGATTGTAATCGGTATGCTCCCCGATCAAATTCACCCGCCCCGGCGCGCGCACCATGAGCGATGGCTCGGCCTCAAAACGGCGCCGGAACGCAGCGGGTAAGTCGTGCTGGGTGATTTCGCCCATCGTTGATGTCAGTTCATCCGCAGATTTCAGGTGCGATGCTCAATGTCAAGGGCGCACGACACGCAACCCCAGTCCCCTTTCAAATGGATCAAAATCACGATCACTATGCAGCAAGTCATGGTTATTCATCAGACAGAATGTCGCAATGAGACAATCTATCGTCCGACGCACGGTATACCCGCGGATTCGCAATGCACGATAGTTCTGTGCCGCTTGGATCGCCAACTCTGTGCCGCCGGCGCTGAACACTGCGAAGTTCAATAGGTTGTCGCGTACCGCAGCAAATTGGCGGGCATCGCGCACCCCCTGCAACACTTCACAGAGAATCAAGTCGGTCAGCCCGAGCCGCTGGCGGTCCATTTCAATCTCCAGCCAAGCGGTTGCGGGGGTTTTTGCATCGCGCAGGTAATCAATCCAGACCGTGGTATCAACAATCACCATCTAGCTCAAACCTCCTGAACACGCCCCGCGCGGCTCTTTGCGAGATTACCGTCCCACGCGACTTTGCCGCGCAATCGGCGCAGGCCGGCCTGTGCTTTGGTCTGGACGAGCAAGCGTAGGCCGGCCTCGACCACCGCGCGCTTGGTCTTCAAGCCACTCACGCGCATGGCGTCGCGCACTAA
>JACQEC010000042.1 GCA_016200765.1 Chloroflexota bacterium
CTCCGCTCTAGCGGCAGTGGCAGCGTGCCCTTTTCAGTTCAACCCGGCGACACGGCAGGCACGGTGGGCGTCCGCCTGCAGCGCGCAGGCTTGATTGCGGACGCTGAATTGTTTCGGCTCCTGGCGCGCGCGCGCGATGTGGAGTCACATCTAGAGGTGGGTGACTACCAACTCCAGCGCGGCATGAGTATGGACGAGATTCTTACGGATCTCCAAAGCGGACGAGTGAAGTCGAACAGCGTGCGTCTGATCGAGGGCTGGCGCATTGAGGAAATGGCCGCGGCCGCGGAAAAGCAGGGGGCCGGCACCGCGGCGGCGTTTGTTGCCGCGGCCAAGGCCGGCTCGTACAAGTTTGCGTTCCTCAGTGACCGCCCTAAAGGGTCAACGCTGGAGGGCTTCCTATTTCCAGATACCTATGATGTGCCGTCAAACGCGACGGCAGAACAGATCATCGGCTTTGCCTTGACAGCGCGAACTGTGGGGCCAAGCCTCGTCTCAAGGGCTATCGCCTTACCAGCGGCTCATCGTGGCCTCCATCGTTGAGCGCGAAGCGAGGATGGCTGATGAACGGCCGCTGATCGCCAGCGTGTATATAAACCGGCTCAAGCGCAACATGCGTCTTGAAGCGGACCCCACCGTGCAGTACGCGATGGGGTATCAAGCGAAGACCGGCAGTTGGTGGAAAACCCCGGTGGCGTTAGAGGAGTATTCGAACATCCTGTCACCCTATAACACGTATCTGAATGACAGCCTTCCTCCCTCGCCGATTTGCAGCCCTGGCCTCAGCGCGATTCGCGCGGCCTTCGATCCGGCCAAAACCGACTATTTGTTCTTCCTCGCCCGCGGCGATGGCACCCACGTCTTTGCCAAAACATTTGAAGAGCATCAGGCCAACATTGCCAAGTATCAGAAATAGGCTGGCTCCGGCGTGCGCCGTTGCGTTGGGCTTCCTCGCCCTTTACGCAGGGTGCACTCCCGTTCGCTTGACCCGGCCAATCATCAAGATTAGCCTGCTGGCCCCCTTTGAGAGCGCGCTGCGCGCGCGCGCTTATGAAGCGCTCTACGCGGTGAAACTCGCACTGCGCGAGCACAATGAGGGCGGTGACTTATCAGGCTGGCTAATTGAGCTCGTCGCGCTGGACTGGGGCGCGCCCAACCACGTTCAGGTACGGCAGATTGAGGCAATCGCTGCAGACCCTGACATCTTTCAAGTCATTGTGCTCGCGCCAACGAGCGAGCAAATTGCCCTTCTCGATACCTTCACGTCCAGACATCTACCAGTCGTCTTTGCGGATATTGAAGAACCACCTGGCGGCGGGGTATCCGCTTCATTTGCTCAGCGCTACCGCAGTGTGACGACCACAATCGAGCCGGGCCCGCTGGCCGAGCGCGTGTACACGCTGACGAACTTTACCCTGTCTCAACTGGAACAGCGCATCCGAGCCTCATCAACTTTCAGCGGGAACTTTGCCAGCCGTGGCATGGTCTCGACGCGAGCATCGCCCGGCCCAGCGCAACGGGTCGGGCATCCCACCCCATAGAATCGTGCACTGTGCGAATCCTAGAATTGGCCTTTGAGTACCCACCGCACGTCATCGGTGGGCTTGGCAGCCACCTGGCCGCACTGGCGCCGGCGTTGGCGCGCGCTGGCGCTGAAGTGCACGTCGTCGTCCCGCGCTTTGCTTTGCCGGCGCAGGAACGCCTGTTCGCAGAATCCGGAGAGCAGCTATCCGACACCGCTGAGAGCCTCCAAAACCCAGCAGGACTTTTCGTGCACCGCGTTGAGCCGCCACCGTGGGCACACGACCTCATGGCCGACGTGCAGCGGACGAACGAATATCTCGAAGTGGCATCGGTTGAGCTGATTCGTCAGGTCGGACCTGTTGACATCATCCATGCTCACGATTGGCTTGTGGCTCAATCGGCGATTGCACTGAAACATCGCTACAAAGTCCCCCTGTTGGCAACGTTTCACGCGACAGAGCGGGGCCGGGGTCGTGGTAACCTAGCCGGGGCCACGCCGCGTGCCATCGCGCATATCGAGTGGCAACTGACCTATGAAGCCTGGCGGGTGATCACGGTCAGCCGGCATATGGCCTCGGAACTGCAAGAATACTTTTCGCTCCCCCGCGATAAGCTCGACATCATACCCAATGGCATTGACAAACGCCTGTTTGACGGGCTGGAGCCTACAGACCTGACCGCGTTTCGGGAGCAGTATGCGCAGGCGCACGAAGCGATTGTCTTCAACGTGGGCCGGCTAGTGCCTGAAAAGGGGGGGCATCTGCTCGTAGACGCGGCCGCCCACGTCGTGGCGGAGAGGCCGGCTACGCGGTTTGTCGTGGCCGGGTCCGGGGGCCTGCTGGATACCCTGCGCGCGCGCGCCGCTGGGCTGGGGCTGGCAAGCAGAGTGACCTTTGCCGGTTTTGTCAGCAACCGCGACCGTAACGCTTTATATAAAGTCGCGGATTGTGCGGTCTTCCCGTCACTCTACGAGCCATTTGGGATTGTTGCGCTGGAGGCCATGGCCGCCGCCTGTCCGGTGGTCGCGGCCAACACTGGAGGGCTGGCCGAGGTGGTGCAGCATTTGGACACCGGCTGGCTGGTGCGGCCGGATTCTGTTGAGGCACTCGCCGATGGCATCTTGCAGACCCTCAAGGACCCGGACTCGGCGCGCGCCCGCGCGAAAACCGCTTACGAAATGATCAGTTGGCAGTACGATTGGGAACACATTGCGGCGCAAACCCTAAGCGTCATGGAGCGGATGGTCGTCGAGCGGACGCGCGTTGTCTGGTGAAACGCGCCGCTCGCTGGCGGGCGCTTGGATCACCGTGTGGGTGTGCGCGGGCAGGCTAACCGGTTCAGCGGACCAGTCGTACGCATCCAACAGCGTCTCGCGTTCGGCATCGAGCTTGGCTCGATCGTTGGCGTACACGGTCAGCAGCCGGTCGCCTGCGGCAACCCCTTCACCAATCTTCTTATGCAGCACCACGCCGACCGCCCGGTCCACCGGTTCGCCCTTCTTTTGCCGACCCGCTCCAAGCCGCATCGCGCTAAGCCCGACCGCTAGTGCGTCAAGCGCGGCGATGTATCCACTGCGGGGCGCGGGCACGTCCTCAATATAGCGCGCGGAGGGCAAACGGGAGGGATCATCTACAACACGGGCGTCACCGCCTTGCGCCTCGACCCATTCTCGCAGCTTTGCCCGCGCGCGCCCGCTGTCAATTGTGTCTTCCAGCAGTTGGCGCGCCTCAACCTCGGTAGAGACCCGCCCAACCAGCCTTAACATTTCGCTTGCAACACTGTGGCAATGCTCGCGGAAATCATCGCCAACCCAGTGCTCAGTCGCTGCAACGCCACTGGCGGTGCGGGGAAGGAGTGCGAGCATCGCCTCCCGCACCTCGAGGGCGTTGCCCACCGTCCTGCCCAGCGGTTGATTCATATCGGCAATGACCGCGCTCACGCGGCGTCCCAGCGCGCTGCCGATCTCGACCATCACACGAGCGAGCTCCACGGCGGCAGGCTCCGTCTGCATGAAGGCGCCCCGTCCGACCTTGACATCCAGCACGACTGCATCAGCGCCGGCGGCGATCTTCTTGCTCATAATGGAACTAGCGATTAGGGGCATTGAAGCGACCGTTGCGGTAACATCCCGTAGGGCATATAATCGCCCATCGGCCGGCGCAAGGTCGGGTGTCTGGCCGGCTAAGGCTAGGCCCACGTGGGTGAGGATTGACTTGAAACGCTCAATCGTCAGATCAACTGTGAAGCCCGGAATAGACTCAAGCTTATCAAGCGTGCCGCCCGTGTGGCCGAGCCCGCGGCCGCTTAGCTTTCCGATGGGAACGCCACAGGCGGCGACCAGAGGCAAGACGGTGATGGTGGTCTTGTCGCCCACGCCGCCTGTCGAGTGTTTATCGGCAATGAGACTGACGCCGAGCGCGCGCTTGACATCGGAAAGGTCAAGCACCGCTTTGGACTGGGCCATGGCTAGGGTCAGGGCTCTGGTTTCCGCATGAGTCATTCCGCGCAGATAGACGGCCATGAGCCAGGCGGCTATCTGATAATCGGGTATGGCATCGCGTTGTATGCCTTCGATCAGAAATTGGATTTCTGAGTCGGATAGACTGTGGCCATCGCGCTTGCGAGCGATGAGGTTCAGTATATTCATAAACTTGGGCATCCCTTTGAAACGGGAGAGTGATCCCTCAATTCATAACGGAGACTTTGCCAACTGTGTGGCACCATCTTATCATATTTCGCCGCGTATTTTAAACCGTTGATGCGCCGTGTGCTATACTTACGGCATGGCAAATAGCGATCTGATTGTCGTGGGCGGAGGCTTGGCCGGCTGTGAGGCAGCATGGCAGGCTGCTCAACGGGGCTTGAAGGTTGACCTGTACGAAATGCGCCCAGCTAACACGACGCCCGCCCATGTAACCGACCAGTTGGCTGAAATTGTCTGCTCGAATTCTCTGGGGGCCAACTCGGCGGGCAAAGCGAGCGGTCTCTTAAAGGCCGAGCTGCGCCGTCTCGGTTCACTGATCCTCGCGTGCGCCGATGCCGCGGCGGTGCCGGCCGGCGAGGCCTTGGCGGTTGACCGTGACCGGTTCTCGTCGCTCGTGACCGAGCGGATTGTCTCCCATCCCCGGATTGCCCTTATCCGCGAGGAGGTATGCCAGATACCGCTTACGCCGACGATCATTGCCAGCGGTCCGCTAACCTCGGCGGCTTTAACCGGCGCTATTATCACCCTGTGCGGTGAACAGTACCTCTATTTCTATGATGCGATGTGCCCCATCATCGCGCGCGACTCGATTGATATGAGCCTCGCGTGGCGTGGGTCGCGCTACGGGCGGGAGGCTCAGCTTGTCGAAGGAGATTCGGCCCCCAGTGGAGACTACATTAACTGCCCGTTGTCACAAGCTGAATACGAGGCATTTGTCCAAGCCTTAATTGGGGCAGAAACAATCGAGTTGAAATCTTTCGAGTCCGAGGACCCCCGCTTTTTCGAAGGGTGCCTGCCGATTGAAGTGATGGCGCGCCGCGGCCGTGACACGTTGGCCTATGGCCCGATGCGGCCGGTAGGTTTGCGTGACCCCCGTGTGGGTCGCCGCCCGTATGCGGCTGTGCAGTTGCGTCAGGACAATCTGGCTGATACGCTCTATAATCTCGTCGGCTTCCAGACCAACCTGAAGTGGGCTGAACAAAAGCGCGTGCTGCGACTGATCCCCGGGTTACAGAACGCGGAAATCATGCGCTATGGCCAAATGCACCGCAATACTTTCATCAACTCGCCGACGCTGCTCAATCCGACTATGCAGTTTCGCCAGCGCAGCGATCTCTTCTTTGCCGGGCAAATTGTCGGGGTTGAGGGTTATGTTGGCAACGCAGGATCCGGTTGGCTGGCGGGCGTCAATGCGGCACGGCTTGTGGCAGGGGAGCCACTGCTTGTGTTGGCACCTGAGACTATGCTCGGCGCGTTGTGTCATTATGTTTGCCATGCTGCGCCCGAAGAATTCCAGCCGATGAAAGCAAACTTTGGGATCCTTCCGCCTCTCGTAGACGATATCCGCTCAAAGCGTGCGCGGCATGAGGCCTTTGTCGCCCGCGCGCTGAACAGCATGGAGTTGGTGATGCGCTCTCTGGTTGTCGTGTAGGCATATCCCCTACACCTAATCAGATACCAACAATTTCTCAAAAGCATGCACCGCAGCAAGCGTTGGCATTGACGCTGATGCTCCCATCTTCGTCACAGACAGCGTAGCGACCATAGTCGCAAACAAAACTGCTCTAACGTACGGCTCTCCTCGCGCCAGTGACACTGCCAACGCTCCACAAAATGCATCACCTGCACCTGTTGTGTCAACCACATTAACCTGATACCCAAGCAACCTAAGAGACCCCTCACCGGGCGAGGCTAGATAGCAACCTCTCTCGCCAAGCGTCAAGACAACCACCTGTGCGCCTAGAGAAACCAACGCTTGACCGGCAACCTGCACCAAGCCCTCGTCACTTGGAAATATACCCGTCAATGCGCGCACTTCGTGCTCGTTAGGAACCCATAGATCCGCCACTCGATAAAAGTCCACATGCACGGGAGCCGCAGGCGCTGGATTGAAAATTACCAACGTACCCGCCTGACGCGCGATAGAAGCCGCAAACAATGAGACCTCCTGCGGCACTTCCAATTGCAGCAGAAGCACATCAGCCGCCTCAATCTGGTCTGCGGCCGCCTGAACATCTGCAATAGTCATATGCATATTGGCCCGCGGCACAACGATGATGCTGTTATCGCCATCTAGGCCAACGACCGGCAGACCAACACCGGTGCCATTCTCCACATCTCGTAGGACATTGGAATGTTGAACACGTTCAGCCTCCAAAGCCTGCAAGAAGATATCGCCGAAATAGTCCGCACCCACACGGCCCACCATGCTGACCTGAGCTCCCAGTCGGACTGCAGCAATGACCTGATTGAAGCCTTTACCGCCAGCCAACATCACAAAATCCGTGCCTAAAAGAGTTTCACCCTTCTGTGGGCGGTGTGACGCACGCACAATAAGATCCATATTGAGACTTCCCACCACAGCCACTCGGGGCGCTGATGCCTTCACCGTTTTCTGAGCCTCCAGGCGTCTAGTTCTGTGCCTTCAATATCACACGCGGGTATTTTCCTCTCGACCGCTTTCAGTGGGGGATCTTTGCTCTCCCGATGTCTCAAAAGGCAGATCGGCCACTATCGCCGCTACTTCATCTTCGCCCGCGTGAATCGTGACCCTGCTACCCGGCTGATTCCACTTGGTTCTTATATAGCCAAGGCCAATTACATCCAAGGTGTCCGGTCGTTGGGCCACGCTGGTTAGTTGGCCAACCTCGATTCCATTGACATACAGAGGTAGGGGAGGAACTGACACCAAGGGGCTTGATAAGCGTAGACCTACAAGTTGTTGCTTCAGCTTCTGATAGGTGTCAAGCCGAGCGATAACTTCTTGTCCAGTATAGCACCCCTTTGAGAAGCTAATGGCCTGGCGCAGTTGCGCCTCCAAGGGGTTTACAGCATCGCTCAACTCATAGCCATAAAGCGGGAGGGAGGCCTCAATACGCAGAATGTTGTAGGCGTATGTCCCGATAGGCTGAAGTCCACTGCCTGCGCCAGCCTCTAAGAGAACTTGCCATAGAAAAGCAGCGTCTTTATCTTCACCAATAACATCAAAACCGCCGCCCGCGATGTGTGGCACGCGGGCTATTAGCAACTTACGCCCAGCTACACAGATCTCCCGAAAATGAAAATCAGGCAAGGGTACGAATCCCGCGCCTCCCAACCGCTCAAGCACCTCCATCGCTCGCGGGCCCAGCAACAAAAATTGAGCCGTCTGGTCAGTGACATCAATAGGCTTAACCCTGTCGCGAAAGAAAATCTTACGCCGGAATTCATCTAAGACTTTTCGCCGATTCTGTGGGCTCGTGACACACAGCAGGAAACCCGCCTCAGCATAGACTGTCAGCAGATCAATGATTCGCGCTTCAGGGGTTGTCAAGACGGTTTGTAGACCAGTGCCGAACTCGGCCCGTATCAGATCATTAGTTGACATCCGGTTGAGAAAGTCAAAGCGATCCTGACCCGATAGCTGAACACGACCCATCCACGAGCGATCCATCAGACCGACAAATTCCTTGGCGGCACGATACTCGTTACTAAACCCGGAGCGATACTCCGAGACCGTCGGCACACCTTGAAATTGTGCGAAGGTAGCGCCGGCTGCAGCGTGTTGGGATGCCAACATCAGTCACCTCAATTCACTTAGCCTCAAGCAGGGGCGATCTCTATATAAGCAAAAGCATGAGGCCACCGTCTGTTCGAATACCATGTCCCCTCAATATGAATGGGGAACTTTGGTCCAGGGTGGCCTCTCTTGATTGGAGATGGCGGGAATCGAACCCGCGTCCGAAGAGTTCGATCGCAGATGCCTACAAGCGTAGTCAGATCCCAGATTGTCGCCCTGCTGTTCTCATCTGACTGAGCACAAACAGATGCTAGCCGGTACGGCGTTATTCTCTCAATACATGAAGAGAGTCTAGCGTCGCACTTTGCGGCCATTACCGACGTCGTGGCCGCGCACTTCAGGATTTAAGTCGCTCGCCCCGACCGCCCCTGAAGCTAGCCGTGGGGGGAGCGCGGGGTCATTGAAGGCCCCGAAGCGTTCCTAACGCTACGCTGAATTAGGCAGCGAGAGGAAGCGCCGCCAGGTTTGTCCTGTTGGCAATTGTGTGTTTGTCCCGGATTAACGAGGTGAGACCCCTCGGCTTGCCACCTTTGAACAGCCCTCCTCGTCGAAGCCTGTCATCCCCAAGTTGTGCGTACAGCACTATTATAGAATGAGTTCCGTATTACCGCAAGTGCTCATTGCCGTAAAGAGCGGAGCCATTAGCGGTATTTGATAGCTCGCTCAATCTCCCGTTTTGCGTCGTGCTCCGCAATAACTTGACGCTTGTCAAACTGCTTTTTGCCCCGCGCTAAGCCTAACTCAAGCTTAATATGGTTGCGCTTGAGGTAGACTCTCAATGGCACCAGCGTGTATCCCTTTTGTTGAAGTTGATCGGAGAGCCTAATGATTTCACGTCTGTGCAAGAGCAGTCGTCGGTCGCGGGTAGGCTCGTGGTTCTGGCCGCTCGCCGGATTGTAGGGCGCAATATGCGCGCCTAGCAGCCACGCTTGCCGGTCTCGGATGGCTGCATAGCTTTCCTTGAGGTTTATCTGTCCGGCGCGAGCCGACTTGATTTCACTGCCCACCAGCGCGATTCCAGATTCAAGCGTCTCGTCAATGAAGTAGTCACGAAAGGCACGCCGGTTTGTTGCCAGCACTTGCGGGTCGCTCATGCGCCAGTTAACAGGAACTGTATAGCGCGATCGAGTTGTGGATCGCGTCCTGATTTCCGATCGGCCTCAGTAATAGGAACAGCAATATCGGGCTCGATGCCGGCCCCATGAATGTCCTGGCCGGAAGGGGTCAGCCAATGGCGGATCGTCACGGTCAAGCGTGATTGGTCGCTCAGAGTATTGGATATCTGCACCGACCCTTTCCCAAAGGTTTTTTCCCCGACGAGCTTGCCGCGCTTAGAGTCGCGGATAGCACCCGCGACAATTTCCGACGCGCTCGCAGATCCCTTGTCAACCAGCACGACAAGAGGGATCTTGGTGGCTCTTCCTCCCGGTAGGGCAGGGTGAGGCTGACGATTTCCAGATTTGTCTTGCTCGCTCAAGATAAGGCCAGTGCTAATGAACTCACTGCCTATTTCAATCGCAGATTGTAGAAATCCTCCCGGATTGCCCCGCAAATCAAAGATGAGCCCCTTTGGGTTTGTGCGGAGGAGCGTCTGGAGGGCAGCGTCTACAGCCTGTGAGGAGGGAGCGCTAAATTGCTCAAGTCGCAAGTAAACAAGCCCGTTATCGAGTTGGCGCTGACTGACAACCTCCAGTTCAATGGTTGCGCGCGTGATCGTGATTTGAATGGGTGTAGGACTTCCCACACGAACAATTGTTAGGGTGACCTGCGTCCCTTTGGGCCCGCGAATCAATGAGACGGCGTCCGTCAGGTTGAGCCCATCTGTTGACTTGCCATCAATATGGGTAACGATATCGCCGGCCTGAATACCGGCTTTCTCTGCCGGGCTATTTTTGAGTGGCGCAACGATCACGATTTGTCCGCTCTTGGCATCTACGGTGGCGCCAATGCCCTCAAACTTGCCTTCTAGATCAGATTGGAGGATAGAAGCACGCGTTGGCTCGCTAAAGTGGGTGTGCTCGTCGCCCAGCGCATCAATAACCCCTTTGATGGCTGCATACGTCATAGCCTGATTGTCCGGCACTTTGCCCAAGAACTCGGAGCGAATAATATTCCATACTTCCCAGAACACCGTAAAATCAGCCTCTGCTGGGTCCTTTACGGCTGGCACAGGTTGCGGCGTGTTCTCTACCGTCGGGGGAAGAGGAGGGCTTGTGAAAGCAGGGACAGTTGAATGTTGCACGATGGCGCCGGCTGTGAACGTGCTCAGGATGAATACTCCGCTGGCAATAAGCATTGCGAGAACACGCAGAGTGTAGCGAATCATGGGAGCTGACCTTTCAGATAGTCGAGCGCAGCGATTAACTGTGTGTCATTGGCGCGTTTCTGGTCTTCGGGTGAGATGGGGACAGCGATATCAGGGGTTAGGCCGCGCCCGGTGATCTGGGTTTTGTTTGGCGTGAGCCACTCGGCAATTGTGACGTGGATAGATGACTGGTCGCTCAGCTGGTGAACACTCTGTACGGACCCTTTACCGTAACTGGTGTCGCCAACCAAGGGCGCGCGCTTGCGATCCTGAATGGCTCCGGCTACAATCTCCGATGCGCTTGCGCTACCCTTATCAATCAGAACGGCCAGCGGCAAATTCGTCCACACTCCGTTACCCGTGGCCCGAAACTCTTGATCCTTGCCGTCTTTGCCACGCTCGTAAGCAACAACACCATTCTGGATGAACTGACTGGCGACGTCAATTGCGCTTTGCAGGTAGCCGCCCGGATTGCTTCGCAGATCGAAGATTAAGGCTTTAGCGCCTTTCTTGGTCAGGTCTTGGATAGCAGTCGCAACCTCGTCCTTGCTTTTTTGGCCGAAGATAGTCAGTCGGACATACCCGATGTTGTCTTGTTCCATTCTGGAAATAACACTTGGCAGTTGAATCGTGTTGCGTGTAATGTCTATGACAATTGGGTCTGGTCGTCCCAATCTAAGTAAGGTCAACGTGACTTTGGTTCCACGGGGTCCGCGAATGAGGGCCACCACATCGTCTAGCGACATACCTTTCACGTCTTGGGTGTCAACCTTGAGGATAATGTCGCCCGGCTGTACGCCGGCTTGTTCAGCGGGAGAGCCGACAATCGGCGCAACGATGACAACCTGATCGTTCTGGAGATTGACTGTGGCGCCGATGCCTTCAAAATCACCGCGTAGTTGCTCGGACTCACGCGCCGTTGCGCTAGGTTCAACAAATACGGTGTGCTGATCGTTCAAACTCTTAACCACACCTCGGATAGCGCTATAGGTCAAAGCCTTGTTGTCAGGTATTTGCCCGTAGAAGTCTTTGTGGATGATTTGCCAAGCTTCCCAGAAAACGGCAAACTCTGATGGGGCGGAAACCGTGCGTGTAACGTTAGGGATAGGCGACAGGTTTGCGCTAGTAGGCAGCGGCCCACTGGTTACTGTACTGTATAGAAACCCTGATAGGAATGAGAACGCGGCGATGAGTATACCTAACAATGTCATTGCCACGAGCTTGAACAATCCTTGCATAGTATCCTCGTCATCTCTACGTAAAAGCTGGCATTAGATCAGCATCGCTCATCTTATATGTGCACTATGTTTGCGAGGGCTTTCCACTTGTCATAAGGGCCATAGTGCGAATAAAGGAAAGTGCCTCGGTCTGCTGTGGTTACCGCCGGTTCATGGCCTTATATATCTCTGGAACTGCTCCAGGAGATATGGCGGCAGTCTCCCGTGTATCTCTGTCCCAGCTGGCAGAAATTCTTCTGCATCTACACTGCCTCGTTCGTGGAACACTGAAACGAGCTTGCCCGCACTGAATGGAAGCAACACCGACACTAAGGGCCATTCTTCCTCCAGCGTGGTTTCTGCCTCGGCGAGTAAATTACTCAGGCCGGTGCCTGTTTTCGCAGAAATGCAGATCGCGCTTGGGAATCCCTCTAATAGGCGTTCTGGGTCGCCAGCATATTGGTCTATCTTATTCAACGCGGTGATTACCGGTTTGTGGTTGGCGTCCAATTCCTCCAGAATTGCCATTACAGCCTGATACTGGTTTAGCACGTTCCGATGCGTTGCGTCAAGCACATGCAACAGCACGTCGGCCTCGGTGATTTCTTCCAAGGTTGCTCTAAATGCCGCGATCAGCTGAGTGGGTAACTTTTGTATAAAGCCAACTGTGTCTGTGAACAGCACTTCATGTCCTGATGGGAGCTGTACACGCCGTGTTGTAGGATCGAGAGTTGCAAAGAGCTTATCCTCGGCCAATGCGTTGGCGTTGGCTAGTGTGTTGAGTAAGGTTGACTTGCCGGCATTCGTGTATCCGACCACGGCAATCACGGGAGTGTTTGTCTGTTCCCGCTTTTGCCGGTAATGCTGCCGGTGGGTGCGCACGTGATCGAGTTCAATCTTTAGGCGGCTGATGCGGGCTCGAATCTCGCGCCGATCCATCTCGAGCTGCATTTCACCGGGCCCGCGCAGTCCAACCCCGGCACGCGTTCGTCCTCCGCTGCCGGCTTGTCTGGCAAGGTGTGTCCACATTCGTGTAAGCCGTGGAAGTCGGTATTCGTACTGGGCAAGCTCAACCTGTAGTTGCCCTTCGCGTGTGTGCGCGTGTTGGGCAAAAATATCTAGAATGAGCGCTGTGCGGTCGAGCACCTTTACTTCCAGCGTGTCTTCAAGCGCTCGTTGCTGGCGCGGCTGGAGCTCTTCATCAACAACCAGCACGTCGTAGTCGAGTTCACGCCTCCAGGCGACTAATTCTTCAAGCTTGCCTTTCCCGATAAGCGTATCTGGGTGAACGGCATCGAGTTTTTGAGTGGCTGAACCAACCACTTCAAGGCCCGCAGTTTGGCAGAGTTGGGTCAGTTCGGCAAGTGAGTCATCTAGGCTGAATAGTGTTGGGCGGCCTTTCAATTCTACGCCTATCAGGAAGCATTTTTCAGCCTGCGCTTCTGTTTCGTAGTGGTTATTGCTCTTAGTCATGTTCTGCTGTGGTCTATGGCTCTAAAAGCCATTGCTGAATGACCCTTCCTACTCGCTCTAAACTCCGTGCGTCTATCTTATCACACGTGTCTTGTAGAGTATGCCAGTATGGGTAGTCAAAGTCAATTAAATCTACAGCGGTGATGCCGCGTGTTAGGAACGGCGTGTGGTCGTCAGTCATCGCGTATTTGATCCGAGGGACAAAGTTCGCACTATAGCCGAGGTGCGCGGCGATTGAGAATAGCGTTGTCTGTAGTGGAAGATTTGAATTGGCCTCGAAGTAGATTTGTTGATCGCGGTCGCCAACCATATCGAGGATTACGATGCTGTCGGGCTTGCGCTTAAGCGAAGCGGCTAGATGCTCGGCGCCGACGGAGAACGGCCAACCGTCTATATTACCCCAGTCTTCAGCGTCGAGAAAGGCTAGCCAGACTTCCCTGCTCAATGAGGTTGGAAGCACGCGGGCCAGCTCGAGTAATATCGCAGTTCCGCTGGCGCCGTCGTTGGCGCCGATGATTGGTAATTGGGGGTTGTTGGGGTCATTGTCGGCGCGCGGGCGAGTGTCGTAGTGTGCGCCAATGATGACGAGACTTCCCTTCCCTCTTTTCCCGATAACGTTCTGGATAGGCTTGTCACGGTACTGAAACTCCTGTGACTCACTCGGCCATCCTGTTTGTCTCAGTATATTGATGATGTAGTTAGCGGTGGCTTTGTTGGCCGTTGCCCCGGTTGGTCGTGGACCGATGTCGCACTGAGCTTGTGCGTATGTCATGGCAGAGTCGCCGCTAAAGAGTTGGCCTGTAGCTGAAGATTCTGGATGGTTGCTAGCTGTGTTAATGAGATACTCACTGGTGAGGAGAGTAATAAGCGTGATTGTAACGGTACCAATGATGATAAGTATGCGGGTGGGCTTGGTTTTTGGAGGGAAAGTCATAGGAGAGTTGTATAGGAGTTATGCCTACACGATGAGCAGTGTCACAAGAACAGACTCAGCGGCGACTGCAATAATCGCTTAACCTCCTGCAGAAAACGTGCCGCCTCTGCGCCATCGGTAACGCGGTGATCAGCGGATAAGGTCAGCTTCATCCGCAGACTAACTCGAACTTGCCCCCCATCCACTATCGGTACTTCTCGTGCCGTGCCAATCGCCATAATGGCTGCCTCTGGCGGGTTAACAATCGCCACGAAATGGTCAATATCATACGCCCCCAGATTGCTGACCGAAAATGTGCCTTGTGTGAGGTCGTCGCGGCTCAACTTGCCCGAGCGCGCCCGCTCCGCTGCCGCCCGCGTCTGCCGCGCGATCTCGGCCACCGATTTCTGATCGCAATGAGCAATCACTGGTGTCAACAGTCCTCCCTCAACAGCAACGGCAACGCCGACATTCACATCGTCGTGCATAATCAGCCGATCGCCCCCAAACGAAGCGTTGAGGTTTGGATACTTGCGCAGGGCAAGCGCAGACGCTCTCATCACCAGAGACAGGGGCGAGACCCGCAAATCTTCCCCTTTCCCGGCCTCGTTCAATTGATTCACGACGACCATACCCGGAGCCATGTCTACATCCGTCGTCAGATAAAATTGCGGCACCGGCCCTTTGCTCTCCGCCATGCGACGGGCGATCGTCTGGCGCATGCGGCTAAGGGGTTTTCCTTCTGCGCTTGCCCCTGCCACCTTAGGTTCCTCTGTCGCCATCGGCAGAGCAGGCACGACCTTCATCGTCACCTGATAAGTTTCAATATCCTCCTTAGTGATCCGCCCGCCAGGCCCACTGCCCTCAACCCGCTGTAAATCTATCCCCAACTCAGCGGCCATCCGTTTGGCTAGCGGTGACGCATCCAGCCTGGACGACAGCCGCGACTGGGCCGCGGGTGCTGTCACGGGCGGTGAAGCCACCGCGACAGGCGCAGCCATCATCCCCGTTGCAGCCGACAACGGTGTTTTGCCGGCCGGTTGGCCCGTCCCGGTGTTTCGCTCTGTCGGAGACACAATCTCGCCGACCGGGTCACCCACCGGGACCTCTACGCTTTCACCAACGAGGATTTTCTCTAGCACGCCGTCCGCCGTCGCCTCGAGCTCTACGGTTGCTTTATCCGTCTCAATTTCCAATAACGGCTCGCCTTTTCGAACCGGGTCGCCCTCGCGCTTCAGCCAGCGGACAATCTTGCCTGTAGCCATATCAAAGCCTAGCTTCGGCATGATAATCTTGGTAGCCACCGTGTCCTGTCTCCCGAAATCCCTGTTAGTAGTTGAGGAAATCAGTCAAGTCAACCAATCAATTCTTTCGCCGCGCGCACCACATCCCCGGCCGTGGGGACCGCCAAAGCTTCTAGATTCTTCGCGTACGGCATCGGCACTTCTGCGCCGGCGCACCGCACGATGGGCGCATCCAAATACCCAAATGCCTGCTCGTAAATCTGAACGGCGACCTCCGCCCCAATCCCGAACGTCCGCCAGTCCTCTTCGACGACAATCGCGTGGTTAGTCTTCATGAATGAGCGGATCACCGGCTCCATGTCAAGCGGTCTCAAGGTGCGCAGGTCAACAACCTCGGCGCTGATTCCCTCACGCCCCAAGATTTCGGCGGCCTGAAGAGCCACGTGCACCATACGCGACCACGCAATAATCGTCACATCCTTGCCCTCGCGTTTGATATCGCTGGCGCCGATCGGGACGAGATAGTCGCCGGTCGGAACTTCGCCTTTGATGGGATAGAGCAGGCTATGCTCGATATAGAGCACCGGATCATCATCGCGAATGGCCGCCTTTAGCAGTCCTTTAGCATCGTACGGGGTTGCTGGCATTACAACTTTCAGCCCGGGTATATAGGCGAAGAGCACTTCTAGTGACTGTGAATGCGTCGCCGCCAACTGCCGGCCGCTGCCGCCCACCGCACGCACCACCAGCGGCACCTTAACCTGGCCGGCGAACATATAATGCAGCTTGGCGGCGTGATTTATCAGCATATCGGACGCCAAGAGGCCGAAGTTTACAGTCATCAATTCACAGACTGGCCGCAAGCCTCCCATAGCCGCGCCAATGCCGGCGCCAACAATAATCCCTTCGGCAATCGGCGTGTCTCGGACGCGCTTATCACCGAACTCACGCAGCATGTTCTGGGTCACTGCATAGGAGCCGCCCCACACGCCAACTTCTTCGCCCATAATGAACACGCGCGGGTCTCGGTGCATTTCCTCCCGCAAGGCATCGCGGACAGCATCGCGATACGTGATCAGCGTCATCTGTGGTTCCACAATCTCTCCCTATGCTGCCCCTTCGCGATGGTTCAGCGGGTGCGCGTAGACATGCTCATGAAGTGCCTCCGGCGCTGGCGCATGGCTTTGGTCGGCAAAGACGGCGACAGCTTCGATAACCTTACTCACGTCGTGATCAATCTGCTCCAAGCCACCCTCGTCCAGGATGCCTTGGCTTTCCAGCTGCTTCCCCAACATCAGGATGGGGTCCTGTTCACGATACCGGTCCACTTCGTCCTTACTTCGATACCGCTCGGGATCACCCATCGAATGACCTGGAAACCGGTAGCACATGGCTTCGATCAAGTAGGGCCCCTGACCTGACCGGACGTGGGCGACTGCAAGCGCCGCGGCTTCATAGACCGTTGAAATATTCATGCCATCTATGCGAGTGGCCGGGATATTATAGGCGCAGGCTTTTGCGGCTACGGAAGGTACGGCGGATGCGCGCTCGACCGCTGTTCCCATGCCGTACAGGTTATTTTCGCACAAAAACACCACGGGCAGTTTCCACAGCGATGCCAAGTTAAGGGCTTCGTGAAAATAGCCGATATTCGTAGACCCCTCGCCAAAGATGCACAGGACCACCCGATTTTCATCCAGATACTGCGCCGATAACGCCAAGCCCACGGCCAGCGCGATATGCCCGCCTACAATACCATAGCCGCCCCAAAACCCCTTGGACACGTCGGCCAGATGCATCGAGCCGCCCTTGCCCCCGGAAACCCCTGTCGCACGGCCTAATAGTTCCGCCATTAACCGCTTTGGGTCGAGTCCGCGCGCAAGCGCATGTCCGTGGTCACGGTAATGGGTCACAATGTAATCTTGTGGCTCCAGCGCGGCAATCGCGCCAACGCCGACCGCTTCTTCGCCAATATAGAGGTGGAGGAACCCGCCGATTTTGCCTTCACGATAAAAGTCCGCCGCTCGCTCTTCAAACCTGCGAATGAGGACCATTTGGCGATACATGCTGACCAAGCGGTCCTGGTTCAAATCCATGTGCCTCCCCCGAGTGCTGCACTGCTGTCGTTATTTTGCCACTCTCCCGGACGGTTTACCCAGAGCGGCAATCGTCCGAGCTAGAGTCAAGCCTGTCACACCCACCTTGAACAGATCTTCCAAGGTTACCGGTCGCGATGCGGCGTGCGGGCTAACCGCGATTCCGCTATCGTCCCGCGTCATCCGCATCAACCAAACGATCACGCCGCCAGCGACTGCGCCCAGCACCATTGTCCCTACGATAATTCGACCCTCGCGCGCGTCCATTGCACCTCTCAATGACTCATCAATGACCGGTAAGCCAATCCATCACTTGCTGAAAGTGGTACTGGGCTCGAGCCGTGACGCTGGTTGTCGCAATAATCGGGCGCGCCACCGCAAGCGAGGCCTGCTCAACCAGTAAACTGGCGCGCGTCAGCCATGCCGACGACTGACGTAGCCAATGCACCACGCTGGGCCGCAGTTTCCGCACGCCCCGAACGGCGAAATAGAACCCAAGCCCCGGCGCGAGCATAACCGCGATGGTGATTACGAAAAAATATATTAACGCCAGATCGCGCGCCGCTGCGAGCATCATGCCTCTGCACCAGCACCCGGATGCAAGGTCAATTCGAGGCACTGCACGTCTAGCAGGCGCGGCAGCTCCTGAATGAGCTCTCGCTGCGCCTTGGCGCTGTGTGCAACCAGTTGCGCACAACCATCACCTTGAGAGCCAACGCCCTTTCCGCCCCACGAGCGCGCGCGGACAAACGAATGATCAAGCACCCCATGAAGCTTTGGCGCCGCGAGCTCATCCGGGCATGCCGGCGCAACCCAGCCATCAAACACGGCTTGGGCCTCGTGCATCAACGCCCCAAGCGCTGGCGAATCACTCGCCTCCAGCGCAACCCGCGCCCGCTCGACGAGTAAAGCATTTTGTCGCCCCAGCGCGTCCCGCACCCGTGCCCCGACCGCCGAGCAGTCATCGGTAAACGCCGCGTTCAAGCTCTGGAGAATCTTGCGTGTGTTCTTGCCGCGCATCAAATCCACGATAACCAGGTAGAGAGGAGCCGACAGCGTCAGGGTCTGTACCTCCATCTCATCCCCATCAAAACGCAGAAGCGTGGGTGTGCGGCCAAAAGCGCAGGCCTGATCCATACGGCCACAGCGTGAACCCGCCAGGATTTCTCCTTGATATGCACACTCCATCTCTTCACGGGTTGATAAACCCAGTCCATAGACTCGATTCAGCGCCCGCGCTGTGAGCACGCAGATGGCCGCGGAGGATGACAAGCCCTTGCGGATAGGTAAATCCATTGCGGTGGTGTGGATATGGAGACCGCCTACGCGAAAGCGCTCGCGCATGTAGGCTACGACTCCAGCGCAGTACGCATAAAAGCCACCACCGTGCGCGACCGATTCAAGCTCTAACCCAATCGGCACTTGAAACCGATTTGGCGCGGAGTCGAGCCGTAACGAGGTCTCGATGAGCATGTGCGCGGCCTCGGGCTTTACCTTTGCGCGAATACCCTGATTAGTTCCGACCACCAAACAATAACCCGGCGCCGAAGCTCGACCTTCCGTCCGATATGCGCCTGCCCAGTCTGAGTGCTCACCCAGCAAGCACAACCGCCCCGGTACGAATAGCTCCACCTCGCTCATACAGTCTCGAGTGCCTTCTTCAGCAAATCGGCGCGACCCGGGGTGACCCGCTCAACCGGCTCGAAGTCTGACTCGGGGTCAATGCCCACCGCGTCCGCTACCCGGTTGATGTAATTAAAATAGGCCGTAATGTGCACAATATCCAGCAAGTCTTTGTCGCTAAAACCGCAAGCCCGCAGCCGATCCAGATCGGCAGGCGTCATCGAGCTTGGATGCAGCGTGCTCTTTTCCGCGAACTCCAGCATGGCTCTGGTCGCCGCGTCAATCGTCGCCGTCCGAAAGTCGGTCTTGATCGCTCTGACCAATTCATCATCGTGACACTCTTCCCGGAGGTCGTGGGCGTGTGCCTCAATTCAGTAATAGCAGTTGTTGACCCGTGACACGGCTACGGCAATCATTTCACGCTGTGCGCGGGTCAGCCCCGACGGCCCCATCATCAGAGTCTTATAGAGCTGGATCGAAGTACGCAATACTTCGGGTTTCAGGCTCATGCTGATGACCAGGTTCCATACTTTGCCCGCGCGCTCGATAGCCGCCTCATACTGCCGCTTCAGCGACCCGCTCGCTGTCTCAATAGGAATCGTCTTAATCCACATTCATACGCCTCGCGCGAAAAGTATTACACGTTAATCGCCAACACGCTATATGCTATAAGAGTTCAATCTGATAGTCAAGCACGTTGACATCGCTTCGACCTTCCTCGATGCCCGCGACAACCTTGGTCAATAAGCCATGCACGTACGCCCCATCCGTCGAAACCGACACAATCGCCAAGGTCGCCCACTGCCACTTGTCATGCTCCCCCACCTCGGCCAGAGCCACATTAAACGTCCGCCGTACTCGCGCCATAAGAGACTGCAGTACTCGGCGCTTACCCTTCAAGTCCTGGTTCGCGGGAATCTCTAACTCCAGCGTGCACACCCCAACAACCATGCGGGCATTGTAACACACATTGGTGACGCCTCTCAAATGGACAGAGGCTCGCCGACATTGCAATCAAAGCGTGTATATACTATAATGGGTTCGCTGATGGAGGGATTAACCCATTGAACCAGAACGAAATGACATCCCCGCCCCGCGCCGATGCGCCGCCGGAGCCGGGGAACGAACTGGCGCCGCTGCCGGAGGCATCCGCTTGGACCGGGCTGCGCTCGTTTCTCCGCGAAACCCTAGAGACGATTGCGCTGACGCTCGTGATCTTTGTCGTCATCCGCGCCGGGGTGCAGAATTTTCGCATCGAAGGGTTCTCGATGGAGCCGAATTTTCACGACGGCCAGTACCTGCTCGTCAACAAGGTCGAATACCTGCTCCATCCACCCGAGCGCGGCGATGTCGTGGTATTCCGGTCACCGCAGAACCTGGAGCGCGACTTCATCAAGCGTGTCATCGGACTCCCGGGCGAAAGCGTCGAAATCCGCGAGGGGCGTGTATTGATTGACGGGCAGGCGCTCACACAGACGTATAACGTCAACCCAGCGTCCTATAACTACGGCCCGGCGAAGGTGGGACCCGATCAGCTGTTTGTGCTGGGCGACAACCGCAACAGCTCCAGCGACTCCCACTCATGGGGAATGCTCCCACACGCCGATGTGATCGGCAGGGCCTGGTTGTCGTACTGGCCGCCAGAGCACTGGGGAGTGATTCAGACGCCATCGTTCGCCTCAGCCGCCCCCGCCCCCCCCGAAGCGGGTGTGCCAGCGGCTACGCCTCTGTCCAACCGGACCCCGGCCTATCCATGAGCTTATGATTTCCGAAGACGAGGTCCGCCAGCTCGTTCGACAGGCCGTAGGCCGCATTGTGGGCCCGGCCAGCATCGTATCAGCCACAGGCTCGCCGCCAGTAGTTACCAGCGTGAAGCCGCCAGCTTCCCAGCCACGCCGCGCGCGCACGATTTACCAAGATGACATACGCCACGCGGCTGAGGGAAGCCAGCTAACCGTCCCAACCGATGCGCGTCTGACGCCGCTAGCCAGGGAGATGGCCCTTCAGCGCCGCGTGCGCATCAAAACAGCGCCGACGGAGCCACCTACTGCCTCTACCCCACCGCACGGTACGGTCGCTATCGGCTCCGATCACGGCGGATTCGCCTTGAAAGAGGCGCTCAAGGGCTATTTGGTCGAGCTAGGCTTCAAACCTATAGATGTTGGAACGAACAATAGCAGCGAAGCCGTTGACTACCCCGACTTCGCTTTTTCCGTCGCCAGCCTGGTCGCCGAAGCCAAGACCTGGCGAGGGATTATGATTGACGGAGCCGGCATCGGCTCGTGTATGGCCGCCAACAAAGTACCGGGGGTGCGGGCCTCGCTTTGTTACGACCTATCCTCCGCCTCCAACGCGCGCGAGCACAACGATGCCAATGTGCTGACGTTGGGCGGGCAACTGATCGGGTCGAACCTGGCCCGGCAAATCGTCAAGACGTGGCTCACCACGCCGTTCGGCGGCGGCCGGCATGCTCGCCGCGTCAACAAGATTGGCGAGGTCGAGCAGCGCTTTATCAAGAGCCGGTAAGCGGTCCATGCTAGATCGTCTTCAAATCGAACAACTCGTCGAGCGGATCACGAAAGAAGTGATGATCGCGCTCTCCACGCAGACCGCCCCTATGCCCGCGGGCTGCGCCGACTGCACCG
Source organism: Chloroflexota bacterium (assembly GCA_016200765.1). Lineage (GTDB taxonomy): Bacteria > Chloroflexota > Anaerolineae > JACRMK01 > JACRMK01 > JACQEC01. The sequence goes on from JACQEC010000042.1 coordinate 21,304, forward strand.
GACAGTGCGCGGTTCAATGCGAGGCCGCACAGTCCATCATCGCGGCCGGCGCGAGCCGTCTCGCGCTCAGCGTGGGTGTCAAACAGGACCCTTCGGCGGTTGCGCATTTGATTGACCACACGCTGCTCAAGCCCGAGGCAACCGAAGATCAGATTGCTCAGTTGTGCTATGAGGCGCGCAAGCACCAGTTCATCGCGGTCTGTGTCAACCCCAACTGGGTGAGGCTGTGTAAACAACTCCTGCACGGGTCAAAGGTCAAGCTTGCGACCGTGATCGGTTTTCCGCTCGGCGCGCACGCCACCGAGACCAAGGTCTTCGAGGCGGCGCAAGCCATAAAGGATGGAGCCGACGAACTGGACATGGTGATCAACATCGGCGCGCTCAAAGCCGGCGATTTTGAGACGGTCGAGCGCGACATCCATGCGGTGGTCGAAGTTGCCCACACGCTCGGCGGGATCGTGAAAGTTATCATCGAGGCGGCTCTACTCAGCGATGATGAGAAGACCCAAGCCTGTATCCTGGCGAAGGGTGCTGGGGCTGATTATGTTAAGACCTCCACGGGCTTTGGGCCCGGCGGCGCCACGGCTCACGACGTCGCGTTGATGCGCAGAACCGTCGGTGCTGGCCTTGGCGTTAAGGCCGCCGGTGGGATCAAGGATTTGGCAACCATGACCGAAATGGTCAAGGCGGGAGCGACGCGTATCGGCGCCAGCGCCGGCGTCAAGATCGTACAGGAGGTCAGCGTCGCCGCCGCGGCTACCCCGTTGGCGGTTCCGGCTGCCAGCCGCGCTTAAGAAGATTCCGCCGCGGCGACTGACGACCTGGATCGCAAGACAGATTCATTAGGTGGGTTAGGAGGCTGAGTGGCTGTTGACTTGCGCTCATATGTTTTTCTAGATTCATTGCAGCCCCAGTATGCCGCCTTCCTCGGAACTGTGGCACAAGGGTTTCTACCATTGGCGGGCGAGGCTTCCCTCTTTGTTGAAATCTCGCCGGGTATAGAGATCAATCGTATCACCGACATCGCACTTAAGGCAACGCGCGTCAAGCCGGGTATGCAGATCGTCGAGAGGCTCTATGGCGTCCTCGAAGTGCATTCACCGGATCAGGCCGAAACCCGTCAGGCCGGTCAGGCTATCCTCGACGCGCTCGGCTTGAAAGAAGCCGATCGCGCGAAGCCGCACGTGATGACCAGTCAGGTCATCCGAAAAATTGACGACCATCAGGCGCAGCTGATTAACCGTGCGCGCCACGGCCAGATGCTCATCCCCGGGCAGACGCTCTACATCATGGAGGTAGAACCCGCCGCCTATGCGGCGCTCGCCGCCAACGAAGCGGAGAAGTCCGCCCACATCAACATCCTTGAAGTGGTCGCCTTCGGCAGTTTTGGCCGCGTCTATCTGGGCGGCGAGGAGCGCGACATTGATGTCGGCTGGCAGGCCGCCGTCAAGGCGATTGACGGTATCACAGGCAAAGAGCGCGAGCCGGCTCGGCGCGCTTGAGCCGGTCGCCAATCCTCAACGCAAGATTTAACTTCATCCAAGTTCAAGGAGCAAAATGGTTACCGTGACGATTCCACTTGATGCACAGCGCTTCGCTGCAGGACTATCCTGGCCGGATTATCTGGCCCAGATGGGCGACTATCGAGCGCGCACAGAGGAGAACTATCGCCAGTGCGCGCTCACCGACGACGAGCGTCAGTCTTTCGCCGGTTTGACCCAGCCGCGCTACGGGTTGATGATTGCCGAGAACTGGTGCGGAGACGTCCACCGCAACTCTCCGATGCTGGCGCGTATCGCAGATGCCATGCCCAACCTGGAGTTGCGGGTGCTGTTCCGCGACGCGAACCTCGACTTGACCGATTGCTTTCTGAACAACGGCTACCGCTCCATTCCGATCATGGTTTTCTTTGATCAGGACTGGAACGAAATCGGCCGGTGGAGTGAACGCCCCTCCCGCGCCACAACAAAATCCGCCGCTCTGCGCGCGCAGACCGTTGACAGCGCGCCGCCCGACCAGCGCGAAGCCGCTATTGCCGACTTCCGAAAGAAGATGAATGAGGCCTACGGCGGCCCGGATGGTCTTTGGCGCGACACGGTCAAAGAAATCCGCCAGGTGTTGGAGACGCGATTGGGGCTGTTAAAGCCTGCAACCTAGGCGATGGTGAAAACATTCAATTCCTTTGATCTCCCCTTGCTGAGGAGGATGCTATGGCTGATGCGCTGGGCATGATTGAAACGAAGGGCTT
>JACQEC010000339.1 GCA_016200765.1 Chloroflexota bacterium
CCGGCTGACCTATTTAACCGCCCTGCTGGCGCGCAAGGCCGGGCGGCCCGTGCGCCTCTGGTATTCACGCGCCGAGGAAATGACCGCCGGGCGCAATCGGCCGTGGGGGCAGGTTCGCCTCAAGGCCGGCGTCCGGCGCGATGGCACGCTGATGGCGCTCGACGCGCAGTTGTCGTTCGGCACCGGCGCGTATGCGTCGGGTATGCACAGTGTTGGCCGCGGCGCGGGCGCGCTGTTCGACATGTATCGCTGTGCGGTGCGCTATGCCGGCGAGATGGTCTATGCCAACCTGCCGCCGGCGGGCTCGTACCGCGCCTTGGGGGCCGTGCATACCACCTTTGCCGTCGAGAGTATGATGGATCGGCTGGCCGAGGCGATTGGTCAAGACCCCATCGCGCTTCGGTTACAGAACTGTGTCAAGGTCGGCGACCTGCTGATGCAAGTAGATGGCCGCAAGGTCGAGCCGCCCTTGCCGCTCTCAACCAGCGGCTTCGCGGAATGTCTCCGGCTGGGCGCGGAGGCCATCGGGTGGGCGCAACACCGTGGCGCGTTACGGGTTACGCGTTCACGCGCTGACGCACCGACTTACCGCCGCGGCATCGGCTTCGCGCCGGTGATCTACGGCACGGGCAGTGACGAATCGGACGCCGAAATCGAAATCATGCCCGATGGCGCGGTGTCGGTGTTGAGCGGCGTCTCCGATGTGGGCGTGGGCACGCGCACGGTCACGGCGATGATTGCGGCAGAAGTGTTGGGCCTGCCTTACGAAGCGGTGGGCGTCCACGCGGGGGATACCGCATTGCCGTATGCGCCGATGCAGGCGGGCAGTCGCGTGACGTTTTCGCTGGGCTGGGCGGTGAAGCAGGCCGCCGAGGCGGCGCGAGAGCAATTGCTCAAATTGGCGGAGCCGCTGTTTGAATTGTCCGCCGCCGATCTCACGGTGGAGCAGGGCATGGTCAAGCCCAAGGGACAGGCCGGCGGCTTTGCGATTGCCGACGTGTTCAAGTTCGCTGGCCGCGCCACGCGCATCGTCGGCGCGGGTCACGCGACGAATCAGGCCAAGCCCGCCATGCAGGGCTTTGGCGCGCACTTTGCCGAGGTCGAGGTGGATACCGAAACCGGCGCAGTGCGGGTACTGCGCTACGTCGCCGCGCATGATGTGGGGCGCGCGCTGAACCCGCACGGGGTGGAGAACCAGATTTACGGACTCGCTCAAACGCTGGGACAGGCGCTCAACGAAGACCTGATCTTTGACGAAGCCACCGGCCTGACGCTGAACGCTAACCTTAGCCAGTACCTCATGCCGACGATGGAAGACTTCCCACCCGTCGAGGTGATTATGGTCGAGACGAATGACCCGCTGGGCCCGTTCGGGGCGAAGGGCATCGGCGAGCCACCCCTGCCGCCGGTCGCGCCGGCCATCGCCAACGCCATCGCCAACGCCATCGGCGTGCGTTTCAACACACTGCCCATCACACGCGATGCGATCTTGCAAGCGTGCCAGTCCTCGACGATGATCGGGGACCAGCCCTCGACGGTGATCGGGGGCCAGCGATGAACCCCTTCGATTTCCAATCGCCATCCACCGTCGGCGAGGCCGCGGCGCTATTGACGCAACAGGCGCGCCCGATTGCTGGCGGGACCGACCTGCTGGCGGAGATCAAGAACGGCGTCGTGGCGCCCGATCTGTTGGTCAACCTGCTGAATATCGCCGAACTTCAGGGCATCACGGAGTTGGCTGACGGTCTGCGCATTGGCGCGACGACACGCATCGAGGACCTGTTGGAGTGGCCGGGCCTCTGGCAGAACTACTCTCTGCTGGCCCAGTCGTGTCAGGTTCTGGCGTGGTCGGAGATTCGCGCGATGGGCACGGTGGGCGGCAACCTTTGCCAGCGCCCTCGCTGTTGGTACTATCGCCACCCACTGGGCACGCGCTGTCTCAAGCGCGGCGGCGATCACTGCTACCCGACGCAAGGCCGCGCGAATGGGCCGTTTGCGATCTTCGGCGGCGGGCCCTGCTATGCCGTTCACCCATCCGATCTGGCGGTCGCGCTGGCCGCGATGCGCATGATGTGGCGCGCGAAAACACCCTGCAGGCAGGCGAGTTGTTGGTCGGGGTTGATGTGCCGCGCCCGCAATTCGGCGCGCGGGCTGTTTACCTCAAGAGCAAACAGCGCGCCTCTCACGACTTCGCGCGCGCCAGCGTCGCGCTCGCGGCGCGGGCAGACGATAACCGTCTGCACGATGCGCGGCTGGTGCTGGGCGGCGTGGCGGCCATGCCGTGGCGGCAGACAGAGGTCGAGCAGATGCTGAACGGCCAGACGGTCAGCGCCGAACTGGCCGCGCAAGCCGCGACCTTAGCCGTGCGCGATGCGCGGCCGCTGGTCTCCACGCGCGGCACCAGCAACACGGCCAAGGTCGCGCTGACGGCGGCGCTGGTGCGGCGAGCGGTGTTGCGTATGGCCGATAGCAAATAGCAGATAGCCGATAGCCGATAGCAGATAGCAGATAGCAAATGGCCGATAGCCGATAGCGAATAGCAAATAACTATCAGCCATCAGCCATCGGCCATCAGCCATCCGCCATCCGCCACCAGCCTTCGCCCCTACGCGCGCGTCTTGATGAACCCCAACATGCGCGTCCAGGCGTCGGCCGATGCCTCCGCGAAATCGGCGTAGCGGCGATCAAAGAAGCTGTGCGGCGCGCCGGGGTAGGTGATGACCTCGTGCGCCACACCCGCCTTATCCAGTTGGGTGTCGAGTTGTTGCACATCGCTGGGCGGGATGCCGGGGTCTGCGCCGCCAAACAGGGCGAGCACCGGAAAACGAATCTGGCTGGCCTGCTCAAGCGTCTGGCCGCGGCTTCCGGCGACGGGTCGGCTCAAGCCGGAGTAGAAGGGGATAAGGCCGCTAAGCCTGAAGTTTTCCGCGCCGGTGAGCAGGGCCAGTGTTCCGCCGCGGCAGAAGCCGACGATGAATGTCGCGCGCGGGGTCTTGCCTTGGCCGTCCAGATAAGCCAGCGCGGCGGCGACATCGGCGAGGAAGGTCGGCATTTGCATCTGCTCGACGTGCGGGCGAAACTCAAATGTCTCGTCGCGCGCGCCGATGCCGGCCGTCCGGCCAAAATAATCTATCGCCAGCGCATGGATGCCGACCTCGGCGAACCGGAGCGCCAGCTCCTTATAGAACGTATGCAGGCCGCGCACATCGGGGTAGATCAAGACTTGAGCGCCGTCCGGCTGACCGACGTTCGCCCGATAGGCGGCGAAGCGGTTGCCATCGGCCGCGGTCAAGATGATGTCCTCGCCATCCGCCGTGCCTCCGGCGGTGGGGGGATAGGGGGGACGCGCGCGATCATCGTAGCACATAAGGCGGTATCCTTTCGTTTTCTGAATGGGGTTTGACAGCCCGCCTATTATACAACGCTTCTCGGCAACCGCTTCTGGGGTATAGCGCAGATTCGTCGGGGCAGAGCGCCAGCCACACCTCACGCTGTTGGGCAACCGGATGGCTGGCCCCCGACTGGATCGGGGGCTGGCCGTGGCTTCGCCCACAGCACAGACCCTCTCACCTCTCCGACGATTCTGGGTGATAAGCGGTTGCCCGTGACGATGAGCGGTTAGCGAACCGGTCTCAACCCGCTTCAGCGGGTTTTCTATTCATAGCAGGCGGTTTCCAACCGCCTGCGTCTGCGTCGCTACGCGTTCACGCCCAACCTCCTCACCTCTCCGACGTTTCTGCGCTATACCCCTCTCTTACCGCTTCTGGCCGCGCTTGCTTGCCCTTCGGCTATGCTCTATAATCCGAATGTATGGATACCAGAGCAACACCCGGCGGCAAGGCGTAAGGGGGTATGGAGCCAACCAAGCCCGAACAACGGATCCCCCTGCACTTTCCGGGGAGCGCGACCACCAAGCTGACCCTGCAGGACCGCTATGAGATCGAGCGCAGGCTCGGCGCCGGGGGCATGAGCGTCGTCTATCTGGCGCGCGACCTGCGCTTTGGCGCGGTCGAGCGCTGGTGCGC
>JACQEC010000338.1 GCA_016200765.1 Chloroflexota bacterium
CACCGTCGCGTTCAAGTCGTCGGCCTCGGCCACACTGCTCACACGGTCACTGCGTAAGACCTCGCGGAACAATTTGCCGAACAGATACAAATCTTCGTTGGCAAGGCTGTCTCCGGCCCGGCCCGCAATAGCGTCGGGGCCCTTGACCTTGGCCGCCGCGATCCGCTCGGCAATCAATTCATAGGCTTCCGACCACGACGCCTCGGTCAGGTTGCCGTTCTTGCAAATGAGCGGCGTGGTCAGGCGGATCGGGCTTGTCGCGAAGTGATGGCCGAAGCGCCCCTTGTCGCAAAGCCAGATGTCGTTGACCGCCGGGTTGGTGCGCGGCAGTACGCGCCTGATATCCTCATGGTTGCGCACCGACAGCGTGAGGTTACAGCCGACCGCACAGTGTGGGCAGACGCTTGGCACATACTCCACCTCCCAGGGCCGCGCGCGAAAGCGGAAATCGCTGGTGGTCAGCGCCCCCACCGGGCAGATATCGGTCGTGTTGCCGGAGAACTTGGAGTCGAACGGCGGATTGGAGAAGGTGATAATCTCCATCCCGCGCCCGCGCTCGCTAAAGCCCAACACCCGGTCATCGGCGATTTCGTCTTGAAAGCGAATACAGCGGGCGCACTGCACACAGCGTTCGCGGTCAAGCATGATCAGCGGGCCAAGCGGCACGCGCTTCTCGTTGAAGAATTTGTCGTTATAGACGAAACGCGAGCGGCCGGGGCCATACGACATCGTTTCTTCTTGCAGGGTGCACTCGCCGCCCTTGTCGCAGATTGGGCAGTCGAGCGGGTGGCTGGTCAACAGAAACTCGACCACGCCGCGCCGCGCTTCCTGCACCGACGGCGCAGAGGCGCGCACGACCATGCCTTCGGAGACGGTCATCGTGCAGGCCGTCTGCGGTTTGGGCATCCAGGCGATTTCGGGCGTGCCGTCGGCCTTCAGCACCGGCTTGCGGTCAGGCCCCATGCGCGGGGTGCCGACTTCGACTAAACACATGCGGCACATGCCGACCGAGGCCAGGCGCTTCGTCAAAGTGAACCGGCACGCTTTATCACACGCTCCTTACTGCCCGTTCGTCCGCGTGGCCGCCTCATATTCGCCGCGAAAGTGTTTGATGGTCGAGACGATAGAACTGGTGGCGAAATCGCCGAGCAGACAGAAGCACTTACCCGACATGTTCTTTGTGATATCCAACAGCAGATCAATGTCCTGCGGTTTACCCTCGCCCCGGCGGATGCGCTCCATTTCGCGCACCAGCCAGTGCGTGCCCTCGCGGCAGGGCGTGCATTTGCCGCACGACTCGTGGCGGAAGAAGCGCACCATCTTCTCCGTCGCCCAGAGGATGTCCACCGTTTCGTCCAGGACGATGATGGAGGCCGAGCCAAGCATCGAGCCGGCGGCGGCCACCGATTCATAGTCCATCGGCACGTCAATCGCGCTCGCCGGCAGAATCAGCGCCGAAGCGCCCGCAGGCAAAATACCCTTCAGCGCCTTGCCGCCGATAATTCCGCCTCCCAAGTCTTCAATCAACACCCGGAACGGTGTGCCAAGCGGCAGTTCGTAATTGCCGGGGCGGTTGACTCGCCCGCTAAGGCAGAAGACCTTGGTGCCGGGAGATTTCTCGGTGCCCAGTTTCTTGTACCAATCGGCGCCGTTTAGCGCAATCGGTGGAACGTTGGCCAGCGTTTCGACGTTGTTGATGACGGTCGGCTTGCTATACAGTCCAACCAGAGCCGGAAACGGCGGACGGTTGCGCGGCTGACCCAGTTTGCCTTCGAGCGACTCCAGCAGTGCCGTCTCCTCGCCGCAAATATATGCGCCCGCGCCGAGATGCAATTGAATATCGAGTGAGTAATTCGTCCCAAACAGGTTCTGGCCAATCAATCCGGCCGCGCGCGCCTCGTCGAGCGCCTTCTGGAGGATGCGCGCCGGCTGTTTGAACTCGCCGCGCAAGTAGATGTAGCCGGTGCCCGCTTGCACCGCGTAGCAGGCCAGCGCCACACCTTCAATCAACTGGTGTGGGTTTCGCTCGATGATCTCGCGGTCTTTGAAGGTGCCCGGCTCCGATTCATCCGCGTTGACCACCACATACTTTGGAAAGATATCTTTCGGGATAAACGACCATTTGAGACCCGCCGGAAAGCCCGCGCCGCCGCGCCCGCGCAGACCCGATGCCTTGACCAGATCAATCAGCGCGTCCGGCTTCATCTCGGTCACGGCTTTGTGCCATCCCTCGTAGCCGCCATGCGCCTGATAGACTTCCAGCCTATGGAGGTCGGGAATATTCCGGTGGCGTAGGATGACGTGTTCCATTTATGCCAGTTCGCTCTTGATGACGGATGCCGCGTCCGTCTGGATCGTGCCGGTGCGGAAGCCATCGAGTATCTCGTCCAGTTTTTCCTCGGTCAAGTTCTCGAAGTAATCCAGATCAACCTGCATCAACGGCGCGCGGTCACAGGCCGCCAGGCACATCGCCGGCTCGACCGTGAACATCCCGTCGCCCGTAGTGCCGTGCGGCTCCACACCCAGTCTAGCGCACAACTTCTTCAAAAACTCATCCGCCCCGCGCAGCGCACAGGGCAGGTCGTTGCAAAAGTGGATGACGTGCTTGCCGACCGGCTCCTTGTAAAACAGGGAATAGAAACCCGCAACCGAGCGCACTTCGGTCGGCTCCAGCTCCAGCACCTGCGCCACGTCGCGAATCGCTTCGGGCGTCAAATAGCCGTGGGCGCGCTGTGCAATATAGAGAGCCGGAATGATAGCCGAACGTTTGGTGGGATACTTCTTGAGGTGCGCCTCGATTTCGGCGCGCGCCGCGGCTGAGAGCATGATCGCTGTTCCTTCATAACCACAAAGACACGTTCGTCATCCGTCCTTCATCCAATGTCTGACGACCGGGC
>JACQEC010000028.1 GCA_016200765.1 Chloroflexota bacterium
CAGGCGGTTGAGGGGCTGGCGCGCACGCTGGCGCGCGCGTCGGCCGAGGGCCTGCGCGTTTCGCCGCGCGGCGGCAACACCACGACCGAGAAGTTCATCCCGCCGTTCGACGTTGACCTGAACATTGACCTGACGCGGCTCAACCGCGTGATCGAGTATGAGCCGGCGGACTTGACGGTCAGCGTCGAGGCGGGCATGACGCTGGCCTCGCTGCAGGGCGTACTGCGGGCGCGCCGGCAGTTTCTGCCGCTGGACCCGCCCCAGCCGGAGCGCGCCACGCTGGGCGGCATCATCGCCACCAACGCCAGCGGGCCTTTGCGCCTGCGCTACGGCACCGCGCGCGACTGGCTGATTGGCGCGCGCGTCATGCTGGCCGATGGCACGCTCGTGCGCGGCGGCGGGCGGGTCGTCAAGAACGTGGCGGGCTACGATATGCCCAAGTTGTTTATCGGCTCGCAGGGAACGCTGGGCGTGATCGTCGAGGTGACGTTCAAGCTGATGCCCCTGCCGGCTTGCAGTCGCACGCTGGCCGCGCGCTTTGAGACGCACGCGCAGGCCGCGCAGGTGCTGACGCCGCTACTGCGCTCGACTTTACTGCCGAGCGCGCTGACAATTCTGGACCCGCTCACGGCGACCTATGCCGGGCTGGCCGACGGCGCACATTATACCCTGCTGGCGCAGTTCACGGGGCATGAGGCCGCCGTCGCCCGCCAGACGCGGGAGTTTGAAGCGCGCGGCCGCGAGCAAGGTCTGGTCGAGCTGGCGCCGCTGGAGGGCGAGCCAGAAGACGCCCTCTGGCTGCGTGTGCGCAACCTGCCCGCGACGCTGGGCGCTTATGGCGCGGTCGTCGAGTTGAGCGTTCTGCCCTCGCAGTTGGACGAGGCCGCGCAGGCGGTTCAGGCGGCCGCCGGAGAGCATGACGTGCCCTGCGCGCTCTTCTCCCACGCGGGGCAGTCGCTATGGGCGGCTCTGCGCGGGGAGGCGGCGCCCGTGATCGAGGTCGTGGCGCAACTGCGCGAGTGGGTGGCGGCGCGCAAGGGCTGGCTGGTCGTCCAGCACCTGCCCGCGCCGCTCAAAGGGCGGCTCGACCCATGGGCGTTGCCGCGCACCGATCGGGAGATCATGCGCCTGCTGAAGACGCAGTTCGACCCGCAGGGGATATTGAATCCGGGCGTGCTGGTGGGGGGAATCTGATTCCATCCCGGAACCGCCTATCGTACACGGAAAGGATTACCTTCATGTCAGAGCCTGTCCAGAGTGTGCGCGCTTCAACGCTCCAGGCCATCGGCCACACGCCGCTGGTGCGACTACGCAAAGTGGCGCCGCCCGGGAGCGCCGAGGTATTGGTCAAGCTGGAATATTTCAACCCGACCGGTTCCTATAAAGACCGCATGGCGCTGGCGATGATTGAAGAGGCGGAGCGGCGCGGCGACCTGCGTCCGGGCATGACGGTGGTCGAATACACCGGCGGCAGTACCGGTTCCTCGCTGGCCTTTGTCTGCGCCGTCAAAGGCTATCCCTTCAAGGTGGTCTCGTCCGACGCATTCGCCAAAGAGAAATTGCAGACGATGCGCGCCTTTGGCGCAGACCTGACGCTCGTGCCGAGCGACGGCGGGCGCATCACGCCCGACCTGATCCAGCGCATGATGGCCCAGGCGAAGCAGATCGCGGAAAGCGGCAATAGCTACGCGACCAACCAATTTCACAATCGCGATTCGCTCAAAGGATACGCGCAGATTGGCTACGAACTGGTGCGGCAGGTGAATGGGCCGATTCACGCTTTTTGCGGCGGGGTGGGCACGGCCGGCATGTTGATGGGGGTGGCCCATGCCCTGCGCGCGTCCAACAGCGCCGCCCGCATCATTGCGCTGGAACCCGCTGCCTCGGCGGTCATCTCGACGGGCGTCGCCGGAGCGCATCATGTTGAAGGGATCGGGGTTGGCTTTGTGCCGCCCCTGCTCGACCGCGCGTATTATGATCAGGCGCGCGGCATCGAGGAATCGGCGGCCCGCGCGATGGCCCGGCGCCTGGCCAAAGAGGAAGGCATCCTGGCGGGGACGTCGAGCGGGTTGAACGTGGTGGGCGCGTTGCAGGTGGCGCGCGAATTGGGGCCGGGACACACCGTGGTGACCGTGGCCGTTGACAGCGGCCTGAAGTATCTGGCGGGCGACCTGTACGAAGGGTAAGCGAGAAGCGTGTCTATGGAATCAGCACAGAAGCCTTTGGGGTATACGCCCGACGACCCGCCCAGTTTCGCGGAGATACTGCGCTGTACGCACTGCGGCCTGTGCCTGAACCAGTGCCCGACCTACCGCGTGCTCGGCTGGGAGATGGATTCGCCGCGCGGGCGCATCTACCTGATGCGCGGCGTGGCCGAAGGCCGCTTTGAGATTGACGCGACCTTCGCCCTGCACATGGATGTCTGCCTCGCCTGCCGCGCCTGCCAGACCGCCTGCCCGGCCAGCATTGACTTTGGCAAGATGGTGGAGGCCGCGCGCGGGCAGGCCCATCAGGCTCTGCCGCAGTCGCGCCGCGAGCGACTCCTGCGCCGCTGGGTATTCGGCGGCATCTTCCCGCGCAATGACCGCCTGCGCCTCGTGGCGAGGCTGATCGCGCTCTACCAGCGCAGTGGGATGCAGGCGCTGGCGCGCCGCTTGCGGCTGATCCCGCGCGGCCTGCGCGACTCCGAGCGGCTGTTGCCGCGCCTGCCCTGGCGCTTCACGCAACTGGGCCAGACCACTCCGGCGCAGGGCGTGATGCGCGGGCGCGTGGCGCTGTTGGCGGGCTGTGTGATGGGCACGGTCTATGCGCCGGTCAACGAAGCGACCATCCGTGTGCTGACGCGCAACGGCTTCGAGGTGGTCGTGCCGCCCGCGCAGATTTGCTGTGGCGCGCTGGCGACGCACGCCGGCGAGCGCGCGATTGCGAAGGAGATGGCGAAGCGGAACATCGAAGCCTTTGCGGGTTCGCCCGCCCAGCCGCGCGATGCCATCCTCGTCAACGCGGCGGGTTGTGGCCTGGCGATGAAGGAGTACGGCGACCTGTTGAAGAACGACGCCGGGTGGCAGGAGCGCGCCGCCGCCTTCGCCGCGCAGGTGCAGGACGTGAGCGAGTTCCTCGTCGCGCGCGGCATCGAGCCGCCGCCCCGCGCGATGCCCAGGCGCGTGACCTACCAGGACCCGTGCCACCTCGCGCACGGGCAGGGCGTGCGCGCCCAGCCGCGCCAACTGCTGGCGGCCATCCCCGGCTTGCAGTTCGTCGAGATGCGCGACCCCGACCGCTGTTGCGGCAGTGCGGGCATCTACAACATCACCCATCCCGACATCGCCGCGCAGGTGCTCGATGCGAAGATGGAGACCATCGCCGCCACCCAGCCGGAGATCATCGTCACGGCCAACGCGGGCTGTATGCTGCAACTGCAAGCCGGGGTCCAGCGCGCGGGGTTGAAAGCGGAAGTGTTGCATCTGGTCGAACTGCTGGATCGGGCGTATCAGGCGTGAGCGCGTTGCGCGTTCACGCGTTTTGATGGCCTCACGAGTTGCGTCAACGCGGAACGCGCTCACGCGCAACATCCGGACCGCCGCGCGCGGTGACGCTTGCGCCGCGCCAGCACCTGTGCTATAGTCCTGCGCGTCAGCCTGTTCTCTGGCGATCATTCTGTGTGGCCGCTGATGCGGCCTGAAAGGAGTTCATCCGCTACCAGCCTAAATCACTCATAGCGCGCGTCCAGTACCGTTACGCATCGTCTACCGATTCATGAAACAAGGGAGGAGACATGTTCGGAAAGTATCGCAAATCGTTCTGGTTCGTGACGTTGTGCCTCGTCGCGCTCGTGCTGGCCGCTTGCGGCGGCGGCGCGGCCCCCGCGGCGACCACCGCGCCCGCCACGCCCAAAGTGCTGAAGATGGCCCGCAACGCCGAGCCGTTCAGCCCGTTTGTGCCCTGGCAGATTGACGACAACCCCGCGCTGTTCATCTCGGTCAACGTCTACGACACCCTGCTGCGCACCACCAAAGACGGCACCGGCGTCGAAGCGGCGCTGGCGACCAAGTGGGAGACCAGCGCCGACGGCCTGACGTGGACATTCACCCTGCGCGACGGCCTCAAGTTTTCCGATGGCACGCCGCTGAAGGCCAGCGACGTGAAGGCCTCGCTCGACATGTGCCGAGGCGGCGAGAAAAGCAGTTGGAAGGACAGCTACAAAGCGATTAAGGAAGTTCAGGCGCCCGACGATAAGACGGTCAAGATCATCTTGAGCGAGCCGCACGCGCCGCTCCTCTCGGAGCTGGCGATGTTCTCGGCGGCGATCTTGCCCGCCGATATGGCCAAGGCCACCGACGCCAAGGATTACAATAACGACCTGGCCTGGAAGACAAAGGGCTCGGGCCCCTACTACGCCGACGGCTGGAAGAAGGGCGACCCGATCATCCTGAAGCGCAACCCGAACTACTGGAAAGGCACGCCTGCCCTTGACGAAGTGCGCATCGAGTACATCCCCGACGACAACACGCGCGTGCTGAAACTGCAGGGCGGCGAAGTGGACGTGGTTGACTTCGTGCCGTTCAGCCAGATTGCCGCGCTGAGCGCGCAGGCGGGCCTCAAGGCGCAGACGTTCACCATCCAGCAGACGGCCTTCATCATCCTCAACACCGAGAAGGCGCCGCTCAACGACCCGAAGGTGCGGCAGGCGCTGAACTTCGCCACCGATAAAGACGCGATCATCAAGACCGTCTATTTCGGACAGGCCAAGTTCATGAACTCGCCCATCCCGCAGGGCACCTACTGGGATAAGAATCTGGCCGGTTACGGGTACGACCTCGCCAAAGCCAAAACGTTGATGGGCGAGTCGTCGGCGGCCAGCGGCTTCAAGATGGACATGCAGGTGCGCTCCGGCAACACCAACTTCGCCAACACGGCTGTCATCCTGAAAGATGCGTGGGCGAAGATTGGCGTGACGGTGGACATCCAGACGCTGGAGACGAGCGTGGTGCGCGCCAACTACCGCGCCGGCAACTTCATGTCCACGCCCAGCGCCTGGACGAACGACATGAACGACCCGACAGAGATTGTCAACTACGCCATGCGCGGCGGGGCCAGCCCGTTCGCGTACTGGACGCGCTACAACAACCCCGATCTGAACACCAAGATCACCAAAGCCGACCTGGAGCAGGACACGCAAAAGCGCGCCGCGCTCTACGCCGATATTCAGAAGACGTATAGCGACGCCGCGCCGCTGATATTTATCGCCTATCTCGGCGCGTCGGCCGGCTGGCGCGACACCGTGCAGGGCTTCGCCATTGACGGCCTGTCGTACTACCGCTTTGAAGATGTGAAGCTGGGCAAGTAGCGAATGGCTGATGGCTGATGGCCGATGGCTGGTGGCTGGTGGCTGATGGCTGATGGCTGATGGCTGATGGCTGGTGGCTGATGGCGGTTTGCTATCGGCTATTCGCTATCTGCTATCTGCCATCTGCCATTTGCTATCGGCCATCGGCTATTCGCCGGGCTAGGGGTGGAGGGCCGATTTGGGACGCGCAGGCTATATCCGCAAACGCTTGCTGTTGATGATCTTCGTGCTGTTCGGCGTGACCCTGATCATCTTCAGCATGGTGCGCGTACTGCCGGGCGACCCGGCGTTCCCCGGAACAGTACTGGCTGTTCATCTCCGGCTTCGCGCGCGGCAGTATGGGCGATTCACTGCTCTACCGCCAGCCGGTCAGCGATCTGGTCGTGCGGCGCGTGCCGGTCTCGATCGGCCTGGCCGTCTACGCGATGGCGCTGGCGGCGGTCTTCACCCTGATCTTCGGCGTCTGGTCGGCGGTGCAGAAGGGGCGGCTGGCCGACCACACGATCCGGCTGGGGTTTCTGTTTGTGCTGACGACGCCAAACTTCTGGCTGGGCATCCTGTTGATCCAACTGCTCGCGCTGGGCCTGCACTGGTTTCCGGTCGCCGGCTTCGGCGAGACGACCCAGGAGCACGTCTGGTATCTGTTCCTGCCGGCCTTCACGCTCGGCTTGCAATTATCTGCCGTGCTGATCCGCAACCTGCGCGGCCAGATCATCCAGACCCTGCGCGCCGACTACGTGCGCACCGCGCGCGCCAAGGGGCTGGCCGAGCGGCTGATTCTCCTGCGCCACGTCCTGCGCAACGCGCTGACCTCGACCGTGACCATTTTCGGCTTGCAGTTCGGCTATCTGGTGGGGGGCACGGTCGTGGTTGAGACGGTCTTTGCGGTGCCGGGCATGGGGCAACTGCTGATCCAATCCATCACCGGGCGCGACTATCCGGTGGTGCAGGCCATCACCGTCATCAGCGCGGTCATGGTCATCGTCGTCAATCTGGTGGTTGATCTCTCCTATTCATTCCTCGACCCGCGGGTGACGTATGAGTGAGCAAGTTCTCACTGCCCGCCCCGCGCTCGACCTGTCGCCGACGGTTGAGTTGAGCGCGTCCATGCGCTTGCAGAGGCTGGGCCTGAACCCGACCCTGCTGATGGGCTGTGCGGTGATGGCGCTGGTGGTGCTGGTGGCGCTGTTCGCGCCCCTGCTGACGCCCTATGACCCGATTGCGCAGGCACTGGGCGAGGCGTTCCTGCCGCCCGGTAGCGCCGGGCACCCGCTCGGCACCGACAACTTCGGGCGCGATGTCATGAGCCGCATCATCTACAGCACGCGCCTCGACTTGCAGATCGGCTTCATCTCGGTGCTCTTCCCGTTCTTCTTTGGCAGTCTGACGGGCGTCTTGACGGGCTATCTGGGCGGGCGGGTGGACACGCTGTTCATGCGCCTGGTGGATGTGTTGATGGCCTTCCCGTTCTTGATTCTGGTCATCGCCATTATGAGCATTCTCGGCACCGGTCTGACGAATCTCTACATCGCCGTGGGCGTCATCGGCTGGATCCCCTACGCGCGCATCACGCGCGGCGAAACGCTGGCGGCGCGCAACTTCGAGTACGTGCAGGCGGCCAAGACGATTGGCTGTTCGACGACGCGCATCATGGGGCGCCACATCCTGCCCAACGTGATTGCGCCCGCGCTGATTTACGTCTTCACCGGTATGGTGCTGGCGATCCTGACCGGCGCGACCTTGAGCTTTCTGGGCCTCGGCCCCCAGCCGCCCACGCCCGAATGGGGCGCGATGATTGCCGAGGGGCGGCAGTTCTTGCTGTTGGCGTGGTGGATGACCACCCTGCCCGGTCTGGCGCTGTTGGTGGTGGGCGTGGCGCTAAGCCTGATCGGCGACGGGCTGGCGGATCGGCGCTGAGTGCATAATGACTACTTCCAAAGTTGAGATTCAGGTTCCTGCCGTACAGAATGTCCTTGTAGCCGACGATGCGCTGATCGTGGACCTGTCCGATGGCCGCACCATCTCGGTTCCGCTCGCTTGGTACCCGCGCCTACTGCACGGCGCACTGGCCGAGCGCAACCACTGGGAGTTGATCGGCGAGGGCGAGGGTATTCACTGGCCTGACCTCGATGAAGACCTTAGCGTGGAGGGCCTGATTTGCGGCAGGCCATCGGGCGAGAGCCAGCGTTCGTTCCAGCGCTGGCTAGACGAGCGCGGCCAGTTCAAGCAAAATCAGTAGCGGGCCCACCACATCTGTGCCTCTGTGGTGAAACTATTCTCAAGGACACATATCTATGAAATCATCTTTCGAAATCGCCGGCCTGCGCGTTGAGCCCGGCCAACGCCGCGCCGAGGTGTTGGAGTTGGTGTGCGCGGGCGTGCCGCTGAAGATGCCGCTCTATGTGTTGAACGGCGCGGGCGAAGGTCCAACGCTGGTGGTGACGGCTGGCATCCACGGCGCGGAATATGTGGGCATCGAGGCCGCCCTGCGGCTGGCCCAGCGCACCGACCCCCAGGCCCTGCGCGGCCAATTGGTGGTCGCGCCCATCGCCAGCCAACTGGCCTTTGCCAAGCGCGCCATTTACATCTGCCCGCCGGACGGCAAGAACCTCAACCGCTGTTTCCCCGGCAACCCGGCCGGCACTTTCGCCGAACAACTGGCCGACTGGATTTTCACGAACCTCATCCGCCACGCCGATTTCTATCTGGATTTGCACGGCGGGGACATGAACGAAGCGCTCATCCCGTTCAGCATCGTGAGGCGCAGTGGCAACGCCGCGCTGGACGACCGGTCGCTGGCGCTGTCACAGGCCTTTGGCCTGCCCTACGTGGTGGGCAGTGTGGTGCGCGGCTCCACCTACGCCGCCGCGACCGAGCTCGGCATTCCGTCGGTGCTGGCCGAGGTGGGCGGGCAGGGATTGTGGCCGGAGGATCAGGTGCGACAGATGAGCGAGGGCCTGGCGCGGGCGATGCGCCATCTGGGCCTTTCGTCACAGACCGCGCCGCCCGCGCCGCCGACGCGCCTGCTGGAAGAGATGCACTGGCTGCGCTCCGAGCACGACGGTCTGTTCTACCCGCAGGTGGCGGTGGGCGAGCGCGTGGAGGCTGGTCAGGCGCTGGGCCGCGTCGCCGACTATCTGGGCAACAGCCTGCAGGCGGTCGTCGCGCCGGCCGACGGCGTCGTGCTGTTTCTGGTGACGACGCTGGCGATGAATCAGGGCGACCCGTTGTTGGCCGTCGGCGCGTGAAATAGGGAGTAGGAAGTAGGGGGAGATCCGATGCGTATCAGCGAGATGAACTGGATGATGGTTGAGGAGTATCTGCGCCGCGATGATCGCGCGCTCTTGCCGCTGGGCAGTACCGAGCAACATGCCTATCTTAGCCTTAGCGTGGACAGCATCCTCTCGGAGCGGGTGGCGCTCGAAGCGGCAGAGCCGCTGGGCGTGCCGGTCTTTCCGGTGCTGGCCTACGGCTTGACGCCTTACTTTCGTGCCTTCCCCGGCACCGTCTCCCTGCGCGCCGAGACCTACCTGCGCGTCGTGCGCGATCTGCTCGACGGCATCGCGGGGCACGGCTTCAAGCGCATCCTGGTCGTGAACGGCCACGGCGGCAACGATCCGGCGCGCGCGCTGGCGGGCGAATGGATGGCGGATCACCCCGGCGTGATCGTCAAGTTTCATAACTGGTGGAACGCGCCGCGCACCTGGGCGCAGGTGCAGGCGACTGACCCGGTGGCCTCACATGCTTCGTGGATGGAAAACTTTCCGTGGACGCGGCTGGCGGATGTGGTGATGCCCCAGCACCAGAAAGCGCCGAGCGACATGGCGCGCCTGCGCCAGCTCCACCCGCAAGCCTTGAAAGCGTACCTGCAGGATGGCAACTACGGCGGCTTCTACCAGCGCGCCGACGCAGAACTGCTGGCCATCTGGGCGGCCGGCGTGGCCGAAACGCGCGCCCTGCTGGAGGAGCCGTGGGGCTAAAAGGAGCGGGTTAGTCGCAGACCGCTCGACCTCGGAAAGTTGGAGAGGGAATAAGTAAGCGGAACGGGCGCGCGCCGGAAAAATACTTGCGTCATGTGGAGAGTGTAGTATAATCTCGACTACCGGAATGTTGGTGTTCCGGACGATGACTGCCCAACGGGCAGGATGAGCCGCAAATGGCACGCTGTGCCGCGCACGTTGAACGCGATTCGCGCCAGACCCGGACGACAACTATTGTCGCCTGTGGTCTGGCGCCGTTTTTTGTCCCGACGCCGGGAGGTGCGCGGCAGGGGCTGACAGACGCGGGGCAACGCCACGGGGGAAAAAATGGGGGCACGGTGGAGCAAAAAATGGGTAGAAACCCCCATTGACAAATCGAGAATTCGTGTCAGAATGTATCACTGAAAGACGTTGAAAGCCGCGCCACTTCGCACTTTGTCTGTATAACGTCAGTTAGGAGGAACCAGAGATGTCTGGAAGGAATCGCGTCGCCGCCGCGCTATTTGCTTTGTTCTTGGGCGGACTCGGTATCCATAAGTTCTATCTCGGTCAAGTTACCCAAGGCGTGATATATCTGTTGTTTTGCTGGACCTTCATACCAGCCATTATTGCATTCATCGAAGGGATAGTTTATCTGACGATGACCGACGAGGCTTTTGCGGCCAAATACCACTAACGGATCATAGGGTTGACGTTTTGCACACCTCCATCTGACTTAGCGGTCAAATAGAGGTATACCTGTGAACTCTTGCTTTTCAAATTCTCACTCCACCACGCTTGAATGGAGTGTCGCCGCTATCAGCCCTGATATCCTCATCGCACGCTTCACCCCGATGAGGTTGCATGTAACGGGAGGCTGTATGAAGCACGCGACGCAGAATCGAATGGCCTCTGATTGCCGCACAAACAAATTTCATATTGACTCACGTTGGTTACGAGGAGGCAAAATGCTCTCGTCGCGCGTTCTCCAGATTGTCTTTATTGCCTTGCTTCTAAATCTCCTCGTGACCAGCGTTCAAAGATCCACCATAGCGCATGCTGACTGCGTGCCAGGCAATCAAGAAAACATGACCACATTCGCTACGAATGTGCTTGGTAGAATGAATATTGCTGTTAGCCAATTTGCTCTGGATGCTTTTGCCCATTGGGAGCCTTACGAAAACACTGTTGCTTGCTGGAATCCATTGGCAACAACTCTTCCAGAGCCTGGAAGCTGGCCACTTTCAGGTAACTCGGCGGGCGTACAGAATTATCCTGATGAATCTACCGGCGAATTGGCTAACTCTGATACCCTTGTCTATACCCCTAACGGTAGTGGTACTTACTACAAAGCAATCAGGGACATGCTTTCTCTACAGAGTTTCAATTGGCAGGCAGTGCATGATTCGCTAATTTACTGGATTGGTAGTGAAGCATATGCCACGAATCTGACTAATGACTGGCAATCTCTTTGGAACACCGAAGGTGGTGGGGGCGGTAGCAGTTGCCCGAATCCAACGCCCAGTAGCACCCAAGTGGTGATCTTCGCCAACACGGGCTATGGCGGCAACTGTGTGGTGCTAGGCGTTGGTGATTATCCCGATCCGAGCTATCTCGGTAGCGTCGGCAATGATAACGCCGAGTCTATTCGCGTGGGAAGTAGTGTACAAGCCATCCTATGTAAGGACGACAACTATGCGGGGGGATGCACGTCTGCTATTACATCGGATACATCCGACCTGAGTAGCACATCCATCGGGAACAACCAACTGTCGTCGCTGCATGTGCAGAACCGATCGTCCAGTTGCTCGTATTCCAGTGATCAAGTAGTAATCTATGCCAATACAGGCTACAGCGGCAGTTGTGTGGTTCTCGGCGTTGGCGATTATCCCAATCCGAGCTATCTCGGTAGTGTCGGCAACGATAACGCCGAGTCTATTCGCGTGGGAAGCAGTGTGCAGGCGATCCTATGTAAGGACGATAACTATGCGGGGGGATGCACGTCTACAATTACGTCGGACACATCCGACCTGAGCAGCACATCCATCGGGAACAATCAGTTGTCGTCGCTACATGTGCAGAACCGCGGTGGAGGTGGCTCTTGTCCGGTTGTTTCGGGTATAGTGGATTTTTATGATTTGACCAATTGTCAGGGCAGCTGGGCAGAAGCCAATGCGCCAGGTCTGTGGACCCTAGAGGGCGTGCTCAATGATCAGGCGGAATCTGTTGCTATCCCCAGCGGTTGGTCTGTGCGACTCTACAAGGATAACAGCACATCTAGTCCCAGCGTCTGTATTCCTTCCACCACCAACGATTTACGCAATTACAACTACAGCGACGGCAGCAGCGCGGCCAATTCTGTGACCTGGTTCAACGTCTATGATCAAAATAACTGTTCCTTACCCGCTCCATCACCACCCTCAAACCCCAACCCATCCGATGGCACAACGCTGGAGCGGACAAATAACACAACCCTGTATTGGAGCACGGACGGCACGACCTGCGATGTCCACATCTGGGGCGGCAACATTGACATCACCCCGACTGGGGGCAGTTGCGCCAATCTGTTCCTCGGCACTCAATACGGCGGCAGCTACCAGTGGCAGGTGACGGCGCATAACAGTTCCGGCGCGACGGCCGGCCCGACCTGGCATTTTTATATCAAGCCGTACGGGCCAGCATCGCTGAACGCTTCAGCCGGATCCACTACACAGATCAACCTGTCCTGGGCGAAATCCGCCGACGACCCGGGCAACGTGGACAACTACGCGATTTACTACAGCAGCGGCACCTTGATTACGACTGTGGGCGCGGGCGCAACGAGTTATAATGTGAGCGGGTTGAACTGCAACGTCCTGCGCCAAACTGTAACGGCGGCACGCAGTACACCTCCGGCACGGTCGTCCAGCTGACCGCAAGCGCGAACAGCGGCTATGTGTTCAGCAGTTGGAGCGGGGATGCGAGTGGTTCGGCCAATCCCGTAAGCGTGACCGTCAATGGCACGAAAAACGTGACGGCCAATTTTGTTGTGATCGTGCCGCTCCCGCCTGTGGCGAATTTCACGGCGAATCCTACATCCGGCAGTGCACCGCTGACGGTGCAGTTCACCGATCTATCCACCGGTGGGCCGACCGGCTGGTCGTGGACGTTCGGTGATGGCGGCACGAGCACCAGCCAGAACCCGTCGCACACATACAATACGGCCGGCTCGTACACGGTCGGCTTGACGGCATCAAATTCAGGTGGATTCAATACCAAGACGGTCGGCAATTTCATCTCAGTGACATTGACTGCGAGTGCCAATCTGGTTTCGGCAGATGGTTACCACACCTGCGTGCTGACGACAGGCGGTGGCGTCAAGTGCTGGGGCTACAACTTTGATGGCGAGCTGGGCGATGGCACGACCACCAACCGCACGACGCCAGTGGATGTGAGCGGCTTGACTAGCGACGTCATCGCGATTGCGGCAGGCGGTTCTCACACCTGCGCGCTGACGACCGGCGGTGGTGTCAAGTGCTGGGGCTACAATGGCTACGGCGAGTTGGGCGATGGGACGACCACCCAGCGGCTAACCGCGGTGGATGTGGTGGGGCTGACCAGCGGGGTCAGCGCCATCGCAGGGGGCGGCTACCACACCTGCGCACTAACGACGGGCGGCGGCGTCAAGTGCTGGGGCTACAACGGCAATGGCGAGTTGGGCGATGGCACGACCACCAACCGCAGCACGCCAGTGGACGTCAGCGGCTTGACCAGCGGCGTGGTAGCGATTGCGACGGGTTATTTTCACACCTGCGCACTGATAACAAGCGGCGGTGTCAAGTGCTGGGGATACAACTTTGATGGCGAGCTGGGCGACGGTACGACCACCCAGCGGCTAACCGCGGTGGACGTCAGCGGGCTGACCAGCGGGGCCAGTGCGATTGCGGCGGGCAGCTGGCACACCTGCGCGCTGACGACGAGCGGCGGCGTCAAGTGCTGGGGATACAACGGCAATGGCGAGCTGGGCGATGGCACGACCGCCAACCGCAGCACGCTGGTGGACGTCAGCGGCTTGACCAGCGCCGTCATCGCCATCGCGACGGGTGGCTACCACACCTGCGCGCTAACGACTGGCGGTGGTGTCAAGTGCTGGGGATACAACTATTACGGCGAGCTGGGCGACGGGACGACCACCCAGCGCACGATACCTGTGGGTGTCAGCGGGCTGACCAGCGGTGTCAGCGTCATTGCGGCTGGCTGGCATCACACCTGCGCGCTGACGACGGGCGGCGGCGTCAAGTGCTGGGGCGCTAACTACGACGGCCAGTTGGGCGACGGGACGACTACCCAGCGGCTGACCGCGGTGGATGTGATTGGGTTCTCCTCCCTACTGACTAACTATCCGAACACGCCTGCAAACCCTGTTCCGACCAACAACGCGATATTGGAGCGGACTAACAACACGATCCTATACTGGACAACGAACGGCACGACCTGCGATGTGCACGTTGGGGGAGGTAGCCTAAACATTCATCCCACCGGTCTCGGTTGCTCAAGCCTTTACTTGGGCGTCCAGTGGCCTGGCGTTTACCAATGGCAGGTCACCGCTACCAACAGTTATGGTTCAGCGCCGGGGCCGGTCTGGAGTTACAGCATCAAACCCTATGCGCCTACCTCGCTGAACGCTTCGACGGCATCCGCTACGCAGATCAACCTGTCCTGGGCGAAATCCGCCGACGACCCGGGCAACGTGGACAACTACGCGATTTACTACAGCAGCGGCACCTTGATTACGACTGTGGGCGCGGGCGCAACGAGTTATAATGTGAGCGGGTTGAACTGCAAC
>JACQEC010000029.1 GCA_016200765.1 Chloroflexota bacterium
CTGTGCGAATGATACAACACAATCGTACCGGAGGCTTCAAAAGCGCAGGTGTGCATGCCCAATTCTTCGCGCGAAATTCGGCCGATGCACTCCTGATTTTTCGACAGTCGATACCGCAAATTTCGCGCGAAATTTAGGTCATAGCGCTGTTGCTGGCGTTGGCCATTGGGCCAGTGGCTATCCGGTGGGTTCAGCCGCGCACGCGCGCGGGACGGCTCACCGCCGGAGCCATCTCCGGCGCGGTCGCCGGGGAGTTTGTATTCGGCCTGCTGGTCGCGGCGGCCGCCGGCATCGCCGCGCAGAGTTCGCTCTATGGCATTGCCTTCTCGCGCGTGGGCTACGGCGCCGAGTGGACTTTGAAACTGGCAATCGCCGTCAGCACGGTGTTCCCGTTCATGATCGGCGCGAATGCCCTGCTCATCGGCGGCGGCACACTGATGGGGGCATTAAGCGCAACCTTCACCCCCGTTCGTCCCAGCACCGAGGTGGAGTCAACAAGCCATGCGGACGATGTGCTAAATGAACTGGCGGTGAGCATCGGCTACGTGCTATTAATGGGTCTGACTCTGGTCGTCGCCGTTGCAGTTTTAGCACTGTTGTCTGATGCAACGCAAAACGTCTTCAACGAGTTCGGCTTTGAGCCGCGGTGGTCGCTCCCGTGGAGCCTGCGTATCCTCTTCCTGGAATTATGGTTAGGCATCGTCATTTTCCAGCTATTGCATATCAGGCGACTGCGCCGCCTGCGCTCGCTGTCGGCATGGTTGCCCCGTGGCGCTCCCTTGGGGAGAGTGTTGACCTTGCTAAACGCCGATGCTTTCATCGCGGTGGCGCCGCCCCTGGTGATGTTGGCATTACCGATTCTCGATCGCTCGTTTGACCAGAGGCCTGACTTCCAGGGTGCGCTCATCATCAGCGTTGCACTGGGGATCGAGGGTCTGTTGGCTTTGAGAGCCGTGCGGAGCGAATGGTCGCAGGCGCAGGCGCGACCTGCCGCTCCGCCACCTGCGCCGACGCAATGGACAGGTGCCAGCCTCGTCGCAGGCGCGCTGGCGGGCGCGCTCGGCTATCAATTCGTCGCTATTGCGTTAAGCATGGTACTCATCTCGGTGGTATTGATCGCTCCCCTGGTAAGCGTGACCGAGCCGCCGATTGGTCTTGAGCGACTGACAGCCACGTTCCCTGATCTTTTCTCGCTGAGCAGGACTTCGTTCATTATATGGATTCTCGCAGGCATGTTAATGGGCATCTCCATTGACCCGCTCAAGCCGCGGGCGTACTGTGTCTGTTGGCCGCCTTGCTGACGCCGCAAGCCGCCATCGCCGCCGCCGTTTCGGTTACCGCCACCTTCTTGCTGTTGCGCGGGCGGCGCATTGAGCGCGCCCCTTGGCCACTGCTCGCACTTGCCTTCACGATCAGCGCGCTTGGGGTGATCGGATTGGCGCTGGGCGGCGCCAGCCCGCTGCAAGGCGCACTGCTCGCGCCGGCCTATGCGCTATTGGTCGGCCCCGCTTTCCTGCTGACAATCGGCGCACTGCTGGCCTACACATCTGCGCGCACACAACCGCGCACGCGCTTTAGCATTATCCTGCTCATCTGGCTGGCGATCTCCGTCACCGGCCGCGCGCTTTCGCCCTGGCTGCCGATAGCGTTCAGCCTCGCCGTCTTCGCGGGACTGTTTTACTACACCTATCGTGGAGCACGGCGGGCAGCGGGAACTTTGCCAGCGCAGACGGCGTCTATAGGGTAAAAGGAGATTGATTATGTACCGACTTATGTTCCTGCTGATCGTCCTGCTGGCCGCCTGCGCCGCGCCGACGCCTGCCGTGCCGCCGGGCACGACGCCCCAGCCGCCCGCGGCCGCACCCACGGTCATACCCAGCCCCACACCCGGCCCGCTCCCTACGGCGACGACATCGCCCGCGCCAACCACCGCCGCGGCGGTCGTGTCGCCCGCTGAACTAAAGTACCAACTGATCGGCAAGTTCGGCCCGATCTTCTTCTGCGATTCAGACTTCTATCCGGTCGCGCGACCCGGCGCGGAACAGACCAACGCCGAACAGCAGTTTCCGACCATACAGGCGAACACCGACGAGTATCAGGCGATCTTGCGCCACAACAACCTGAAGGAGTCGGATACCTCCGCCGAAACCAAACTGCTCATCTACCGCGAGCACAAGAAACTGAACGCGATTATCTTTGAGCCGAGCGGCAGCGCCTTCAAGTTCCAACTGCAAACCGGACAGGCGCCGCGCAGTAACTCGCAGGTCGAAGGCACCATCAGCGGCGGCGGCACGATTGCCGTGACCCAGCAACTGTCAGTGGCCGGCGGTTGCCCGATCTGCCTTTCGGGGAACACATTGATCGCCACACCCGGCGGCCCGGTTGCAGTTAAAGACCTGCGCCCCGGCATGGTCGTCTGGACGGTGGATGCCGTCGGCGCGCGGCAGGCCGCCACGGTGTTGGAGACGGTGCGGCGGCCCGTGCCGCTGATCCACGAAATGGTCTATCTGGCGCTGGCCGACGGCCGCGAGATTGTCGCCGCCGGGGCGCACCCGACCACCGACGGGCGGCTGTTCGCCGACCTCAAGCCCGGCGATCTGGTGGATGGCTCGCGCGTGGTTAAAGCAGAGCGCGTGCGCTACGAGGAAGATGCCACCTACGACCTACTGCCGTCCGGCGAGACGGGCGCGTACTGGGCCAACGGCATCCTGATTGGCAGCACTCTGCGCCACAGCGACTGATGCGCGTTGGCGCGTGAGCGCGTTGGGAGTGTAAGGGCGGGTCTTGTACCCGCCCTTACCTTAACCGCTTCGCG
The DNA here is from genome assembly GCA_016200765.1 of Chloroflexota bacterium. GTDB lineage: Bacteria > Chloroflexota > Anaerolineae > JACRMK01 > JACRMK01 > JACQEC01. The sequence goes on from JACQEC010000029.1 coordinate 2,816, forward strand.
GAACGCTCCTCACTCTTTCACCCCGCCCTCCGGCGGCGGTAACGGGGCATTGCCGACGGTCACCTGAATCCGATCAATCGCCAAGATGTTGCCTGTTTTATCCACTACCGTCAGCCGCAGGTCGTACTTCCCATTGCTCAAGATGGTCGTGTCCCACGCGGTCAGCGCGCCGTCAATCACGGCTGTCGTGCTGGTCACGGCAATCGAAGTCCACGTTTCGAGGTCGGCGTCCGCGGCGTACTCCACTTTGTAGAACTGGAAGTTGAAGGCGGATGCCGAGCCGGTGATCGTGATGAGCCCCGAGACCGTCTCGCCGTTGGCCGGCGCTGTGATCATGACGTTGAGCAACTGCACTTCTTGCCCGGTCGCTGTGGCGCCCGTCTGGCTGGCGGGTGTGAGCAGGGCGCACAAGCCGTATTCGCGGATGGCCTTCTGCCTGTCCAGCGTTCGACGGTAATCGTCGGCGAGGGCGCAGTGCGCGCCGCCGTAGTCGGGCACCAGTCCGAGCAGTGACTCAAACGAAGATATGGCGTTGGTCAGGTCGCTCTTGGCGCCATAGGCATAGGCGAGATAGCCGGGATAGGCCGCGGTGCCGGGATTCGCCAAGCGCAGAGCGTCCTCTTGCGCGATAAAGGTGTCGAGGTCGCGCAATGTGCGGCGGTGTATCTGCACGGTCGTCTGATAGGCCGAGGTTTGCCGCGCGTCCAACTGCACAGCCTGATCGGACAGCGTGAGGGCATCGGTGTATTGCCCGAAGTTCTGCACCAACAGGCTGGCCTTGGTCGCCAGCGCGGAGGCCGCGCCCGGCCACAGCGAGAGCGTCGTCGTCAGCGGCTGAAGCGCCTCGTCGTACTTGCCGGCCGCTTGAAGGGTCAGCGCCAGCCCCACATAGGCGCTCACGTCGCCGGGCTGAAGGCCAAGCGCCTGCTGGAAGCTGGCCGTAGATTGGCTGTAGTCCTTCAGCGCGTCGCGATAGAGGTTGGCCTGCGAGTCCAGCGGCGCGGACACGCCCGGATTCATCAGCGCGGCTTTCTGGAACTGCGCCAGCGCGTCGGCGGTTTTCCCTTCACGCTGTAAAATATTGCCAATCGCCAGCATCGCCGAGACGTTAGCCGCATCCGCGGTGAGCGCCTGCTGGTAGGTCTGAACGGCCAGATCAAGCTGACTGCGCGCCGCGTAGTAGTCGCCGAGCGCCAGATAGGCGGCGATGGACGTGTGATTGACGTTGATCGCAGCCTGATACTCGCTTAGCGCATCGGCGCTCTGCCCCGCGACAAAATAGCCGCCCGCCAGCGCATCATGCGCGCCGGGGTTGCCGGGTTGAAGCGCGACCGCTTGCTGGAAGGCCGCCATTGCCTGCGCTTGCAGGCCGCGCAGTTGGTAGGCGCGCCCCAGCGCAACCAGTGCGTCCACATCGCCGGGCACCTTGGTCGCCGCGCGCTGATAGGCCGCAAGCGCATTAGCGGGCTGAGCAAGGCTTGTGTAGATGTCGCCCAGCAGGTCCTCGGCCCACGCACTGCCGGGGTTTTTGCTGACCGCCATCTGTGCGGTCGCCAGCGTCTGCGTCAAACTCCCTTGCAATTTTAGCGCACCCACGAGCGCGCTGAATGCATCTTGGGATGTGGGGTCAACCGCCACCGCCTGCTGAAAGTCAGCTATCGCCTCGACGGGTTGGGCGCGGGATTGCCGCCAGTTGCCGCGCGCCACAATCGCCGATGCCGAAGCCGGCGCCACCGTCACCGCCGCCTCAAAGAGGTCTGCGGCGCCCTGCGACAGGCTCCCGTTCGACAGGCTCAGGGTGCCGCTGCCCTGATTCTGGTAGAGCTGACCCAGCGCGATGTAGGCGGTCGGGTCAGCCGGGGCAACCTGTATCGCTTTAGAATAGATTTGGGTTGCCGTGATCCAGTTCGCCTGCAAGCGCAGGAGACCGGCCAGTGCGTCCAGCGCCGACGCGGAAGCGGGCGCCGCTTTGATGGCCGCGTCGTATTGGGACTGGGCGTCGCCGTTCGACAGGCCCCCGACTTGGATCGGGGGCAGGCTCACGGCGCCTTCCTGCTGATAGGTCTGCGCGAGGCCGAGATAGCCGCTGGGGTCGTTGCGCGCCACTTCAATCGCCCGTTGGTAGGATTGCTTGGCCGACGCGAAATCGGCCTGTTGCCGGTACCAATCGCCGAGCGCGGCTTGCGCTTGCGCGGACGAGGGCGCCGCCTTCACGGCCGCCTCGTAAATCTGTAGAGGCAGGCAGGCCGGGGGCTTGCACGCATGGGCCAACATGTCTATGCCCTGATCCTCATAGACCTGCGCGAGGCTCAAGTAACCGTTGGGGTCGGTCGCCTGAATCCGTATGGCCTTGAGGAACGCCTGCTCGGCGGCAGGCCAGTTACCCTGCGAGACATACCAGTTCCCCAACGCGACGAGCGCGCTCACCGAAGCCGGAGCCGCCTTCACCGCCGCCTCGAACTGCGCCTGCGGCGAGCAGACCCTCACCCCTACCCCTCTCCCTTCAAGGGAGAGGGCGTTGAGGAGTGCGCAGTCCGCAATCGTGAAGAGTTGACCGAGGCCGGTATAGCCGTCGGGGTCGGTCGGCGCGATGGCGATGGCCTGCTGATAGGCTTTGGCGGCTTCCACCCAGTTGGCTTGAGACTTGTATAGATTGCCCTTATCCACCCACGCCTGACCCGATGCCGGCGCGGCACGAGTCGCGGCCTCAAATTGGGCCAGCGCTTTGGTCGGCTGGGCTTGCCCCTGATACAGCTGGCCGAGGTCGAGCAGACCGTTGGGCGATGAGGGCGCGACAGATGCGGCTCTCTGGTAGGCCTGCTCGGCGTTCACGCCGTCGGCTTGCTGGCGGTAGAAGTTGCCGACCGCCTCCCATGCCGCCACGGAGGCCGGGGCGACGGCGATAGCGGTTTGGTATTGCGTGAGCGCCGCGTCGGGCTTGCCCTCCAGCTCAAACAACCCGCCGAGGCTGATATAGCCGGTTGGGTCAGCCGCCGAGAGCGCAATCGCTTGATGGTACGCCGTCTCTGCCGCCGTGACATTGGCGTGAAGGCTATGATAGTCGCCAAGCGCTAGTGGACCCGCAGTGGATGATGGGGCGGCTTTGATCGCGGCGTCAAAATGCGCCAGCGCGGCCGAGGCCAGCCCCTGCGCCTCAAATGTCTTGCCGCGCGCGACGAGCGCCGTGGGGTCGGTGGGGGCAACGTCTATCGCACGCTGGTAGGTCTGCTGTGCGGAGGCATAGTCGGCTTGAGCGTTATACCAGCCTCCGAGCGCGTTATACGCACTGGCAGAGGCGGGCGCGGCCTGTGTCGCCGCCCGGTACTGCGCCTGCGCCTCATCAAAACGCGCTTGCGCCTGAAACGTGTCGCCGAGGCCAATCAGACCACTGGGGTCGTTGGCGGCCACGGCGATGGCCTGCCGGTACGCCCCTTCCGCGTCGCGCCAGTTGCCCTGTGAGCGGTAGAAATCTCCCAGCGCCGTGTAGGCCGGCGCCGAACCCGGCGCAGAGGCAATCGCGGCGTTAAACTGCGTAAGCGCGTTTGCCGCCGCACCCTGCAACTGATAGAGCTGCCCCAGATGGATGGGGCCGTTGGGGTCGCTCGGCGCCAGCGCGATGGCCTGCCGGTACGCCTGCTCCGCCGATGCCGGGTCCGCTTGCGACAACTGCAGGCCGCCGATGGCGAGGTAGGCGCTGGAAGAAGCGGGCGCGACCCGCACGGCTTCGCGGAACAACGCAAGGGCCTGCGAGGGCTGTGCCTGCGTCTGGACTTGCTGGCCCAGACTGATATAGGCATTGGGGTCGGCCGGGGCCACCTTGATCGCCTGCCGGTACGCTTCCTCGGCGCCGATGAAGTTCGCTTGCAGTCGCTGCCAATCGCCAAGCGCATCCAGCGCGGCGGCTGAAGCGGGCGAGAGCGCAATCGCAGAGGCGAACTGCGCCCGCGCGTCGTTCCAGCGCCCCTGTGTCTGATA
>JACQEC010000061.1 GCA_016200765.1 Chloroflexota bacterium
GCTGGCAACCGCGCACACCGGCCATGGCGGCTAACCTCACCGACCACATCTGGTCCATGGATGAACTACTCAGCTTCCGCATCCCGCCAAAGCATTTATGGGCCGTTTAGAGCCGTGCCTCATTAAAGGGACACTACCAATAAATCGGCATGGCGTCAAAATCAAACGGGACATCCAGATTCAGGCCGCCGAGCAGTTCGTCCACCGCCCGCTTGATGACACCGTCATGCACCACCATCTGGAAGTCAACCGCCAAGCCTGTCGCGTCTTCTACGACCTCACGCATCAGGGCGAACCCGCCAACGGCGTAGGCGTGTTGAATCTTCGAGGGGCCCAGTATCCGATCGGTGGTTTGACGGTATCGCTCAATTTCCGGAGCGCGAATGTCATGGTTGAGTGTGATGGCATCCACGCTCATGGCGAGCGGGTCAAGTGAGAAGATATTGATCGAGCCTTTGAAGTCTGGGCCGAAGGGAGGCTCGTACGTCTCGCCGTAGCCAAAGAGCAGGAAGTTGATCCGGTTTTGGTTTAGGCGAGGGTCAACGCGCGCGGCAGAAGCCGGGTCGTGTTTTAATCGCTCCTCCCGGCGCCGCTGGGCTTCTTGCCTGACCGGCGTAATCAGCTCGCCGAACAGCGACACCGGCGCGACAGGGCGACGTTCAACAGGAGGGGGAGGCGCCGCGTCAGCGTAGAGGTTGCCCGTGGACAGGCCGGGAGGGTTGGGGGCCGCGGCAGACGCGCCGAACGGATGCACGAAAGCGGCGAGCGTCAGTGAGGGCAGTGGGATCACGTGAGTGGATTTCGCCACCCAGACAAAGACGATCCAACTGATTTCGAGAAGCGCCGACGCGGTCGTGATGTTAAAGAACATGCGCGGCGTCAATGCTCGCGTTGGACGTATCGGCTTTTTCATGTGCGGCGGACTAGACCATGAGCGCCTGGCGAGCCGCTTCGGGATACTTCAGACCGCTTCCCGTGTTGATGAGCACCACCTCATCGCTCGCGTTGAGCCAACGGCGAGCGCGCAGTTTCTGCGCGGCGACCACCGTCGCGGCGCCTTCGGGGCAGATAAACAATCCTTCGACTTTGGCGGCCCGATTCATCGCGTCCAGCATCTCGCCATCGCTTGCCTCTACGGCGATGCCGCCACTCTCCGTCAGCGCCCGCAATACGAGAAAATCGCCCAGCGCCTTCGGCACGCGTAGCCCAGACGCGAGCGTGCGCGCGTTTTGCCAAAACTCGGAATCCTGACGCCTCTCCTGAAAGGCTCTTACCAGCGGCGCGCAGCCTTGGGCCTGCACGACGACAAACCGGACAGGCTTGGCCGCGACCCAGCCCAGTTCAAGCAACTCCTTAAAGGCCTTCCAGATGCCGATGATGCCCACGCCGCCGCCGGCCGGGTAGATGACCACGTCCGGCAGACGCCAACCTAACTGCTCCGCAATCTCTAACCCCATCGTCTTTTTGCCTTCAATGCGGTATGGCTCTTTGAGCGTGGCCGTGTCGAACCAGCCGTGCTCTTTCACACCTTGCGCGATCAGGCGGCCCGCGTCTGAGATCAGCCCGTTGACCAGCGTCAAGTCCGCGCCATAGATGCGGCATTCCAGTTGGTTGATCTCGGGCGCGTCCTCCGGCATCGCGATATGTGTCTCCAGTCGCGCCTGCGCCCCGTAGGCGGCCCACGCGCCTCCGGCATTGCCGGCGGTCGGCATGGCCACGGCTTTGATACCAAGTTCCTTGGCGCGGGAGACCCCCGCGCTTGCGCCGCGCGCCTTAAACGTGCCGGTGGGGTTCAGCCCTTCGTCTTTCACGAGCAGGCGGTCGAGGCCGATTCGCGCCCCAAGCCTCGGCGCGGGTAGGATCGGCGTAAAGCCTTCGCCCAGCGATACGATGTTGCGCTCGTCCTGCACCGGCAGGAGTTCGCGGTAGCGCCACATGGTTTTTTCGCGCCTCGCGAGCACATCGCGCGAGAGCTCTCGCCTGGCTTCTGCCAGCCGGTAGTGGACTAACAGAGGCGCGCCACAGTTCACGCAGAGGTTTTGCGGCCTGTGTGCGTCATGCCGCGTTTGGCACTTGGGGCACTGGAGATGAGACAGATAGTTCATGGGGTTATGGTCTCGTCTGGTTTCGGTTACACAGCGATTATAGCAAGGCTGCCGGTGCGGAACAAGCAGGCATAGGCCGGTCGCTGTGCCTGCAAATGACGCGAGTTAGACCGCCACATTACGCAGTGACAGCCCTTCGCGCCAAAGAAACAACAGACCCAAGATGGTGGTGCCGAGATAGGTCACGGCATGAATCAGCAGCGCGTAGCTAAGGCCGATGGACGGCTCCACGCGATAGGCTTGCACCAAAGTTTGTTGGATCGTGAAATGGAACACGCCAATATAGCCCGGCGACGATGGGACGATAGCGACCAGGCCGGTGACGACAATAATCAGCATCGCGGCTGTCAGCGGCAGAGAGAGGTCTAGGGCCAGGAGCATTGTCCAGTACGAGAGGGTATTCAACGTCCACACGGCCACTGACCAGCCGCTGAGCGCCGCCAGCGCGCGCGCGGAGCGCAAGCCGGCTAGCCCCTCGGCGGCCGATGCAAAGATCGGCCACATACGGCCCAGGAGGGTGTGCCGTACCAACCGCTCGTTCAGCCGCTGTCTGAGTGTGCCCACATGCGCCGACAGCGCTCCCAGCACGATGAGGGTGGTTGCGCCGCCGGCAACGGCTAATACGCCGACGGCACGCGCATCATCGGAGACCGGGGCGGCGACCACGAGCAGGGTCAGCAGGAGCGCGCCTACCATAGAAGGTGACGCGGCGCGGGCGAAACAACATCTGCCATCGCGCTGTGCGCGCGAGATAGCTCGCGATGAAGAAGAAAATGCTGGCGAGCAGCCAAAGTGGCTGCACATGCCACAGGGCATCGCGCACACCTTCGAGGCTGATGCCTTGAAGCGCCAACGCGGTGCAGACGGCGCTGATCGCGAGTCCGGCGTAGAAGCGGGCAGGGACACGCGAGGCCCAGCCGTCGGCGGGCACACCAGATTGGGGGGCAGGCATCGGCTCTATGTCCTGCCGGCAACAGGCCGTATGAGGGGCCCGTGATTCTGCGGTGACCGATGCGTTAACATAGAGCGTTGGACCAGCAGATCAAGAAAAAAACTCCCAAAGCGCTTGGGAGTTTTGAGGGGATAGCGGCGCTTGGACTCGAACCAAGGACCAATCGATTATGAGCCGATTGCTCTGCCTCTGAGCTACGCCGCCGCAAAAACATATCGCTTACGGCCAGTCGCCCGGTGCTTGACGCCGGCGAGCGCTATGCCATAAGCGATCTGTCAAAGTAGCGGGGGGAAGATTCGAACTTCCGACCTTTGGGTTATGAGCCCAACGAGCTGCCACTGCTCCACCCCGCAACGCAAAGGTTATTATATCGTGCACCGGTCCAACCGTCAAATGCGCCAAGTGCCCTAACACCCGTGATACACCTCAGGTGACTGGCGCCTGTTGCAGGAGCGAAGCACAACGGTACACGCAAGCGATCCAACGCGGGCGCTAGCGGTCCTTGATGGCCGGCTGTGCTGACACGGGCAACAACGGGATGACTGCCACTTCGCCGGGGCGCAGCATCTTGAGTTCGCGCCGCGCAACAATCTCAACAAAGTCATCGGTCTGAGCAAACTGCTTGCGCTGTTCGAGCTCCGTCGTCTCGGCGCGGCGAGCGGCGATTTCGGTCATGAGAACCTGTTTGCGTTGCCACAGTGCAACACCGTTTGACACTCCCTGCGCCAACACAGCAATCACGAAAACCACCGATGTCACAATGGCGGCGGTCGCGATTTGCCGGCGCGAAACTGACGGGACGCGGGATTGTTCGGTCACTATGGCAGAGTCTACTTCAATTTGTGCGAAGCGTCAAGATGTTGAGCAGTTCGCGTCAAGATGTTGAGCAGTTCGCCTATCATTATGGGGGAGTCGTCAAATGTCGCAATCGTACACCGCGCATCTGAAAACAAGGTGAGATCGTACGGATCGCGCAGGGCGATGATAACGGTCGGCTTGCCGAGCGCGCAACAGCGGCGCACGAGCTCCCGTTGGCTTGGGAAGTGAAGTGCCTGCCGTGTGGCGATGATGAGCCCGCGCGCGTTTTCAGCCTGTTGGCACACCTCCAGAACGTCCCTCTCTATTGGATTGAACGACAAAGTGATCCCAGCGAAGCTTGGGATGCGGTCGCGCAGACCGTTGATAAGTTTGCCGGTCCCGGAGGGTCTGCCCTCGGCGATGGTGACCTTGCCAAGCGCAAACTCGACAGCCAGCCATCCCGAAAGGTCGGGTTGCGGGAGAAAGCCGTCCGCATCGGCGACACGGATGGCGCGACGAGCGATTTCCCGCGCGACGACGCGGTGCGCGGGCGCGCCTAACCACGCCGCATCGGGCGGCGGTAGTGCTGCGACCCGCTCGCGCAGACGGCGTGTGCGGCGGATGGATTCGCTCACTTGTAGTAAGGTAAGGCGGCCGTCATTCAGGGCTTGCTCAAGCGCATTTAGCGTTTCCGCGTGTTGGACGATTGGGCACACCAGATCACAGCCGGCCAGCGCGGCTTCCACGGCGGCGCCGGGGATACCATACTCCAGCGCAACCGCGTCCATGTCCAGAGCGTCGCTGATGATCACGCCGCCGAAGCCCATTTCCGTGCGAAGCAGGCCCGTGATCAGCCGGCGTGAAAGCGATGCCGGGCGGGTGTCGTCCAGATCGCTCAACAGCAAGTGGCCCGGCATGACCATTTCTACCCCCGCGGCTATCGCGTCGCGGAACGGCGCCAGCTCAAACCGATCGAGCGCTGCGCGCGGCGTGTCAATGCGCGGCAGGCCGTGATGCGAATCCACATGGGTGTCGCCGTGGCCGGGGAAATGCTTGGCGCAGGCCGCGACGCCTTCGCCCTGAACGCCCAGCAGCCATGCGACGCCCATTGGCGACACGGTATCCGGCGAATCGCCAAAGGCGCGCGTGCCGATGACAGGGTTCTGCGGGTTGCTGTTGACATCCATGACGGGGGCCAACGCCACGTTCAAGCGTAGAGCGCGCAGTTCGCGGGCAGTGGCTTGACCGGCGCGGCGAGCCAGATCAGGTGAGCCGGTGTTGCCGAGCGCCATCGCGCTGGGGAAGTGCGTCGCCGGCGACGGCAGGCGCGTGACCCTGCCGCCTTCCTGATCCACGGCAATCAAGGGATCACCGACCAGCGTGAGTAGGCGGTCAATGAGCCTTTGCGCGGCTGAGATGTCGGGGAGATTGCGCGCAAAGAGGACGAAACTCGTGACGCGGTTGTGCGCAATGAAGGCTTCTTCTTCAGCGGTCAGCGTCGCGCCCGCGGGATTGAAGCAGATGAGTTGGGCGAGTTGGGTGCGTGTGTTTTCGGACATTGAGATGGTCTTTGCGATGTGAAGAAAAGGGCGCCGTTACGATGCGCGTGAGGTCGTTTGGCCGGTGCCTGTGGGTCTCGAAATTTTTCCCATGACGACGGGGCGGCGCGAACCGGTAACAGATGGCAGGTTGTTCGGCTCACCGCGCCAGGCGGTATAGGCCAAGATGGCGAAGGCAAGCGCCTCTTTGGCCTGGGCTGGAATGCCAAAATCCTCCGGGCGCATGAGCCGCGTGCCCGGCAGACGGGAGGCGATTAGTCTAACCAGAGTCGGGTTTTCCGCGCCGCCGCCACTGATAATAAGCTCCGACACGTGCCCGTGCGAGACATACGGGGGCAGCAGCGCGCGCGCGATGGTCTCGGCGGTGAGCGCTGTGGCTGTGGCAATGATGTCGCGCGGGGGCTTGCCCCGGGCCAGTCCCTGCTCCCAAAGCCAGTGTGCGTATGATTGGCCGAACAGTTCGCGACCGGTGGACTTTGGAGGAAGACGCTTGAAGTATGGATGGTCGAGCAGCTCGGCTAACCACATCGTGTCCACTTGGCCGCTCGCGGCAATGCGGCCGTCGTGGTCGTAGGTCTCTGCGCCGGCCGTCATGCGCTCGACGAGCGCGTCAATGACCATGTTGCCGGGGCCGCTGTCGAAGGCGACCACGTCGGACGGCGCGCAGCCGGCAGGGAGCAGGGCGACATTAGCGATACCGCCGATATTCTGCGCGGCGCGAAAGATGGTTGGGTGGCGGAATAGGATATAATCAGCAAAGGGCACCAACGGTGCGCCCTGGCCGCCGGCCGCCACGTCCGCAACCCGGAAATCGGCCACCGTGGTGACGCCGGTACGCTCGGCGATGATGGCCGGCTCGCCCATCTGAAGGGTTGACGTGACACGCCCATCGGGCTCGACATCGTGCCAGACTGTCTGTCCGTGTGAACCGATGAGATCAACTTCGGCGAGCGGCACCCCCGCCGTCTGTGCGACCTGCTGTGCCGCGCGTGCCAGCGCTTCGCCGAGCGCGAAGTTCAGGCGACAGAGCAAATCCACAGAGCCTGTTTCGGGATTGCAGGCTGCCAGTATCCGCGCGCGCAGGGGTTCATCGTATGCTTGATGAAGATGCACGCGCAACCGGCAGCGAAGGTCAAGATGCTCTCCTTCCACTTCGGCCAGCACCGCATCTATGCCGTCGGCTGACGTGCCGGACATCAGACCTATGATCTGCATGGGCGCAACTCCTTGCTTGGGTGGGATGTGAGAAACTTTTTAGCCACGCTACTCGTGCAACCTGATTAAGGGGCACTCTCTCGGGGCAATACGCCGGTTAATTTATGAATCACTACATGTTTTCAAGATGGCTTGGCCCCACGGCGCTTGCCGTGGTGCTGGTTGTCATCGCCTCGGCAACTGCGCAGGCGGACGGCGATGTGGGCATCCGCGCGCCAGCACGCATCGCTCGGCGCACGATTGCTGATCGGTCACAGACGCATCACCTCGGCCTGTCAACCCGTACCGACGACGAAAAGCGCATCGAGGTCAACCTGTCCACCCAGTCGTTGATTGCCTGGCAAGGCGAGCGGAAAGTCTACGAGTTTCCGGTCACCACAGGACAGGAGGGACAGCCGACACTGATCGGTGATTATGAGATTCTCGACAAAGAGGAAGATGCCTATTCGGACGCTTGGCTCTTGCGACTGCCGTTGTGGATGGGTATCTACCAGTTTGGGGACTACGAGAACGGCATCCACTCCCTGCCGATAGACAATTCGGGTAATCTGTTGTGGGCCGAGGGACTGGGTGTCGAGCCATTGTCGCACGGCTGTGTGGTTTTGGCCCCCGACGATGCCGAGACGCTCTTCCGGTGGGCAGAGGTCGGGACCACAGTGCAGATTCACGATTGAGGCGTACCCCGCACGCCAGCCTCAGCGCAACCGCCACTGGTCTGCCTCCGCTATAACCTTGCCCGCCTGCCTGAGACGCTCCAGATGGGCGCTGACGCTCCACGCCGCGGCGCGATGCAGTGACTTATCCACCTCCTTGTAAATCTCCGCAACCAAATCCGCAATGGTCTTGGGGCCGCTTTGCAGTTCGGCTATGATTTGCCGCTCGCGCATGAGCCGGTGCTCGATGTATTCATCAAGCTTGGCGCGTGGGCGGGTGATGATCGGGCCGTGTCCCGGCGCAATCACTTTTGCCGGAAACGACTTCAACCGCTGCAATGCGTCGAGATAGGCTGAGACGTCGCCCTCGGGCGGGGCGATGACAGACGTACCGACACCCAGCACCGTGTCGCCTGTGAAGAGGACGCCTTCGCGCTCGTCATAAAAGCAGACGCAGTCACCCGCGTGGCCGGGGCTGTGGATTACCACCAGTGCGCGGTCGCCGAGCGCGACCTGATCGCCGTCCCGCAATGGGTGGTCGTAGCCGGACTTGAAGGCGTGCACCGGCGCGGCCGTTAACCGGTGAAACGATTCCAGACCGTCGGTGTGATCGCGGTGGGTGTGGGTCAGCAGGATACCCTGTAAGCGCCATTCGCGTTCGCGCAGGTAGGCGGCGATCGCGGCGACATGGGCAGGCTCGTCCGGGCCGACATCAATGAGGAGTGCGTTGGTCAGCCCGGCGGCGGTCCTGCCGGATACGATGTAACAATTCGTGCCGTCGAGTGTCATCGGCGAGGGGTTGTGGGCGCGAAAACAGACGATGTGATCGGTGATGTGAAACACGGTCAATCCTTTTGGGGATTTGCAGGCAGTTTGTCACAGGCGAGAACGGATTGGACTTCGACGCGCGCCAAATCGAGCCGCCGCGCCCATTGTCGCGGATCATCATCTATATGAGCCTTCCACACCGCCGGGCCGCCTAATGCCGCGATCTCAGCGGGGTGGCGGTCGAGCGTTTCAAACTCCAGTCCCTCGGTCTCAAGACAACCCATCGTCAGGTTGCCTGCGCGCAGGATGAACAGCGGCCACGAGCAGTCGGTGCCCACGGTATCATCACGACAGGCGCCCACGATGGCCTGCGCCGCCAAGCGCGAGAGGCCCCGCGCGGCGGCAGTCACATCCCACATGTGGCCGCTGGCGAGGCCGAAGATGTGATTGACGAGCGTCTCGGTGTCCCGTTGGACGCGCGGGTGTGAGGCCAGAGCCGTTGCTGTGCGGCTCAAGATGGTAAAGTCGTAGGCCTGCAAGCGAGTGAGGGTTTCCTGCAATTCGTCCCAATAGTATTCTGCCCAGTGGAGCAGACGGTCAAAATCGCAGAAGTGAATGTGCGTCGCCGCCGGGCTGGAGTGAAGCGCGCGCTCGACGGCCAGCCGCCGCCAGCGACCGAGCTGAAAGTATCCATCCGTCCCGTCGCCGAGCGTGAGGCGGACGCCCGCGGCGCACAACAGCTCTTGCGTGGCGGGCTGTGTGTGCGGTGTGATGACGGCGTCTATAGACGTGTACACCTGCTCCAGACGCGGGAGCATTCGCGCCGTCTGTGCGTACAGGCGGCCGTCCGGATCGTGATGCGTTGTTGCCAGCGCAACTGCCATTGAATCCTTTCTGATTGCGCTCGTACTGGTTGGGTCGCACGCCGCGCAGGGATTGCCTCGCTCCACCAACGTCATCCTGTAGCGTAGGTTTTGATGAGACAGAGCGGCGCGGCTTAGTGACTACAGTCTATCAAGTAATTGACCGTTTGACAACGGCGACGCGAACCAATTGGGTTTGACAGATACAGAACTTTTGTACTATATTGTTGTTGCGTATGCAAGGTCGTCATCACGGGCCTGTCCGGGTCCGGCAAATCATCGCTCGCGTTCGACACGCTCTACGCCGAAGGGCAGCGACGGTACGTCGAGTCGCTTTCGGCTTATGCGCGGCAGTTCCTGGGCCAAATGGAAAAGCCGGACGTGGACAAGATCGAGGGGCTGTCCCCGGCGATCTCGATTGACCAGAAAGGCGTCAGTCACAACCCGCGCTCGACGGTCGGCACGGTCACGGAGATTTACGACTACCTGCGCCTGCTCTTTGCCCGGATTGGCGTTCCGCACTGCCCCAACTGCGGGCGCGTCATCCAATCACAGACGGTTGAACAAATCGTAGATATTGTGCAGTCCTTCCCTGAAGGCGCGCGAGTGATGATTCTTGCGCCACTGATCAAGGCGCGCAAGGGCCATCACCAGAAGGTTTTTGAAGACATCCGCAAGGCCGGGTTTGTGCGCGCGCGCGTCAACGGCGACGTGCGCGATGTGAACGAAGCCATCGAGCTTGACCGCTACAAGATTCACACCATCGAGGCTGTGGTTGACCGCCTGACCATTCAGCCCGCAGATGCCAGCGGCCAGTCCCGGCTGGCCGACTCGCTGGAGACGGCGATCAAGCTGGGCGAGGGCGTGGTGGTTGTCTCGGAGGTGAGCGGGAGCGGGATGACCGACCATTTGTTTTCGGAGCAGTTTGCGTGCCCGCACTGCGGCATCTCCATCGGTGAAATCGAGCCGCGCGCCTTCTCGTTCAACACGCCGCACGGCGCGTGCCCAGCCTGTCAGGGGCTGGGCGTGAAGATGGAACTTGATCCCGACCTGATCATCCCGAACAAGGACCTCAGCCTCGCCGCGGGCGCAGTCAAAGCCAATGGCACGCCGCGCAATGAGGACTCCTATTTCTTTACTGTTCTGGCCGCGGTCTGCAAACAGTTCAAGATTGACATGCAGGCGCCGGTGAAGACGTTAACGCGCGAACAGCTCGACACGATTCTCTTCGGCACGCGGGATGAGGTCGTCCACATCGAGTACCAGAATCGCCAAGGGGGACGGCGCACGTGGGACACGACTTTTGAGGGCGTCATTCCGAACTTGCAGCGGCGGCACGCCGAGACCACCTCTGATTGGATGCGGTGGGAGATCGAGTCGTACATGTCGTCGCGGCCTTGCCCCGAATGCAAAGGCGCGCGATTGAAGCCAGTGGTTCTCGGGGTGACGGTACAGGATAAAAACATCCTCGACGTTTCGCAGTTAAGTGTCGGCGAGGCGTTGCGGTGGGTGGAGATGCTGCAAGGCAAAGCGCGCGGCGGCAAGAACAACAATGGCGCCGCAAACGGCGCGGCGGTTTCGCCGGTCTCGCCGCTTTCGACGCGCGAGCAAAAGATTGCCTATCAAGTCCTCAAGGAGATCTACAGCCGCCTGGGCTTTCTGGTGGACGTCGGGCTGGATTACCTGACGCTGGAACGGGCGGCCGGCACGCTGTCCGGCGGCGAGGCACAGCGCATCAGGCTGGCGACGCAAATTGGCTCGCAGTTGATGGGCGTGATCTACATCCTCGATGAGCCTTCGATTGGCCTTCACCCGCGCGACAACGCCCGCCTGATCCGCACGCTGACGCGCATGAGAGACCTCGGCAACACGCTCCTCGTGGTTGAGCATGACGAAGAGACGATGCGCGCCGCCGATTGGATTGTGGACCTGGGCCCCGGCGCGGGCGAGCACGGCGGCCACGTGGTTGCCAATGGGCCGCTTGAGACAATTCTCAAGACGTCCGGCTCGATCACTGGCAAATACTTGAGCGGTAAGCTGAAGGTCGAGATACCGGCGGCGCGGCGGCCGGGCAACGGCCACGAATTGACCCTCATGGGCGCGAGCGAAAACAACCTGAAGAACATTGACGTCAGGATTCCGCTTGGCAAGTTTGTGGTGGTCACGGGCGTCTCCGGATCGGGAAAGAGCTCGCTGATCGTCGAAGTGCTCTATAAACGGTTGGCCCAGATCTTTTGGAACTCGCGGGACAAACCGGGCGCTCACCAAGCGATTATGGGGACCGAGCACCTTGACAAAGTGATTGACATTGACCAGTCACCGATTGGCCGCACGCCCCGCAGTAATCCGGCCACCTACACAAACGCCTTTAACGACATCCGGGACCTGTTCGCGCAATTGCCGGAGTCTAAGTTGCGCGGCTACAAAGCCGGGCGATACTCATTCAACGTCAAAGGCGGGCGGTGCGAGGCGTGTCAGGGCGACGGCACCATCAAGATTGAGATGAACTTCTTGCCCGACATTTACGTGCCCTGTGAGGTTTGCAAAGGGAAGCGGTATAACCGGGAGACCCTGCAGGTCCACTACAAGGGGAAGAGCATCGCCGAGGTGCTCGACTTGACGGTGGACGAGGCCATTGAATTCTTCGACGCGATCCCGGTTCTGAAGCGCAAGCTAGAGACGCTACACGACGTTGGCCTCGGCTACGTTCACCTCGGCCAACCCGCACCCACGCTGTCGGGCGGCGAGGCGCAGCGTGTGAAGCTGTCGAAGGAGCTGAGCAAACGCTCCACCGGTCAGACGCTTTACATCTTGGATGAGCCCACGACCGGCTTGCACTTCGACGACGTGAAAAGGCTGCTTGGCGTTTTGCAGCGCCTGGTAGATGCCGGCAACACGGTCATCGTCATCGAACATAACCTCGATGTGATCAAGTCGGCGGACTGGATCGTTGACCTGGGCCCGGAGGGCGGCGACAAAGGGGGCCTGCTGGTCGCTGAGGGCACCCCCGAACAGGTGGCAAGGAACAAGGACAGCTACACCGGCCAGTTCCTCAAGAAGATGTTGAGAAACGGCGCGTTGCAGAAGTAAGGTGCTGGCCGCCACTTCCTTTCGCCGGGATTGTGGCCGCAGACTAACCCACGTCATATGCTCTCGATCACCTATCCAGTCGCGGCGCTCCTCAACATCGTCTGGCCGGTATTCTTGGGCTTTGCGCTGCGCCGGCGCTACCAGCTCGCGTGGCGGCTGTTTGTGGTCGGCGGGCTGGCTTTTATGGGCTCGCAGGTTGTGCATATCCCGCTGAATATTGGCCTGACGGTGCTGTTTCAGCAGGGCTTCCTACCGGTGCCGCCGGTGGAATACCGCCTCGTCTTCAACGCCGTCTTGCTCGGCCTAACCGCCGGCTTGTGCGAGGAGGTTGCGCGCTGGTTGACCTATCGTTTCGTGCTGAAGTCGGCGAGAGCATGGAA
>JACQEC010000348.1 GCA_016200765.1 Chloroflexota bacterium
TGATTCGGCGGGCGTGATCAGGAACCTCAACCTCGGCCTAACGCACGTGATGGGCATTTCCATGGGTGGGTTCATCTCGCTGGAGCTGGCAATCCGCTACCCGGAACTGGTGGATAAACTGACGCTCGTCGCCACGTCCGCGGGCGGGCCGACGCACGTCAACGCCGCGCCGGAGATTCTGGCGCTGTTAGCGCGCAATGACAGCGAAGATGTCGAGACGCGTGTGCGCCGCACGTTCTCACAGATCGCCGGCCCCGGCTATATGGACGCTCACCCGGCAGACCTCGCGGATATTGTGCGCCACGCCCAACTCAAGCCGATGTCGCTGGAATCGTACCAGCGTCAGATCGGCGCAGTCATCAGCCATAATGTCAGCGACCGCCTCAGCCGCATCACCGCGCCGACGCTCGTCGTGCACGGCGATGCCGACCCGCTGGTGCCCTATGCCAACGGCCAATATCTGGCCGCGCATATTGCGGGAGCCAGGCTCTTGACCTATCCCGGCGTCGGGCACCTGCCGCCCATCGAGGCGACCGAACGGTTCAACCGAGACGTGGCCGAGTTCTTGGGGTAGGTCGCGCGGACACGAGATAAGCCATGCTCACTGAGTTGATGGTCACCAATTTCGCCATCATCCATCAGTTGCGACTGGGCTTCGCGCCGGGCTTCACGGTGCTCACCGGCGAGACCGGCGCCGGCAAGTCCATCATTATTGACGCGCTCTCGCTCGCGCTGGGCGGGCGCGCCAGCGAGGAGATGATCCGCAGTGAGGCCGGAGCCGCGCGCGTCGAGGCCGTCTTCTCGCTCGATCACGTCCCCGAATCGTTCCAGCGCGTGTTGGAGGAGCACGGCATCGAATGCGAGGATAGCACGTTGATCCTCAGCCGCGAGATTGTGCGCGGCGGGCGCAGTATCACGCGCATCAACGCGCGCGCCGTGCCCTTGCGCGTGCTCGAGCAGGTCGGCGAGTGGCTGGTGGACATTCACGGCCAATCGGAGCATCTCTCGCTCAAGAACACCCGCACGCATATAGACTACCTCGACCGCTTCGCCGACCTGTGGGACGAGCGAGCGGTGGTGGCCTCGAAGGTCAAGCAGGTTGCCGAGGTGCGCCGCGAGCTGGAGTCCCTGCTCCGCGATGAGCGCGAACTGGCGCGGCGGGTTGATCTCCTGACGTTTCAGATCGAGGAAATCAGCGCGGCCGGACTCCGCCCGGGCGAAGACGAAAACCTGAAGAAAGAGCGACAACGGCTGGCGAACGCCGAAAAACTGGCGCAGTTCGCAGAAGACGCCTACAACTCTTTGCGAGCCGGCGACGACGACCGTGAGTCCGCGCTCGACCGGCTTGGAGAGACCCAGCACACGCTCGCGCAGTTGATCAAGATAGATGCCGCGCTCGCCGTCCCGGCGCAACAACTGGAAGACGCCGTAGCGGCACTGGAAGACGTAGCCGCGACCTTGCGCGATTACCGAGAGGCGGTCGAGTTCAATCCGGCGCGCCTGGCCGAGGTCGAGGATCGGCTGGAGACGATCCATAACCTCAAGCGCAAGTACGGCGACTCGATTGAGGCCGTGAATGCGTTTGGCGCGCGCGCCGCGACAGACCTAGACGCGATCACACACAGCGCCGAGCGCATCGCTGCGTTGCGCGAGAGCGAAGGCCGCCTGCTCCAAGAACTCGCGCGGTTGGCCTCGGCGCTGTCGGCGGAGCGCAAAGCCGCCGCGCAGACGATGGCTGCCGGCATTGAGCGCGAGCTGGCAGACCTGCGTATGATCCGCGCCAAGTTCGTCGTGGACTTTCAGCGGCACGAGGACGCGCAGGGCGTGCCGTTGGACGGCAGGCGCTATGCGGTTAACGCGACCGGGGTTGACCGCGTTGAGTTTCTGGTCTCGGCCAATCCCGGCGAGCCGCCCAAACCGCTGGCGAAGGTCGCATCGGGCGGCGAGACGGCGCGGCTGATGCTGGCGTTGAAGAGCGTGCTGTCCGCGGCCGATCAGGTGCCGACGCTCGTCTTTGACGAGATTGATGTCGGCATCGGCGGCCGCGTCGGCGCGGTGGTCGGGCGCAAGCTGTGGAACCTGACCCTTCGACAGGCTCAGGACGCGGCCAACGACGGTGCGGCTTCCGCTCCGGCACATCAGGTCGTCTGCATCACGCACCTGCCGCAGATCGCCGCGTTCGGCGACACGCACTACCGCGTGGACAAGGACATCGAGGGCGATCACACCACCACGGCCTTACGGCGGTTGGACGGCGACGAGCGCGTGGGCGAGTTGGCCCAGATGCTTGGCGCGGTTGGCGAGGCCGGGGAGCAGAGCGCGGCGGAAATCTTGCGCGCGGCGGAGCAGGAGAAGCAGGATACCCAACCTTAGCCCATACGAGGATGCTATGCCCATCACCCTAGAGCACGTCGGCATCACCACCACCAAAGAGAAGTTCTCGGCGACCGTTGCCTTCTACGGCCAAATTTTTGGCCTGAAGCCGGTGCGCGAAGGCAAAGACCTCGTCTTCCTTAGCGACGGGCAGGGAGGCCGGATTGAAATCATGGCCTACGGCGATCCCGCCCTGCCCAGCCCCAACCATCTTGCCTTCGGCGTTCCGCCCGACCAGTTCGGCCAGACGGTCGCGGCGCTGGAGGCGGCTGGCGCGCATGTCGAGCCGCCCGGCACAACCGCCGCCGGCGACCGCCTCTGCTACTTCAACGACCCGGCCGGCAACCGCGCGCAAATCGTGGGGCGCAAGAACCCGCTGCCGCTGTAGGTGCAAATATCAGAGGCTAATCTGTGAAGTCTTGGGTGAACATCTCGCCGCTTAGCCCGCCATTGACGACGCCGATCCCGACCTTGCGAAATTCGGGGCGCAGGATGTTGTCGCGGTGTTCGGGGCTGTTCATTAAACCCGTGTGGGCGCGGTCTACGTTGGGCGCAAGCGCGATGTTTTCCCCGCAGCAATTCTCCATTTGGGAAACAAGAGGGCGGGCATTAGGGTGAAGCTCCCAACTCCAGTTGAGTAGCCATGAACTGAAACAAGTGTGACCAAGACTGAAAGTAGAAATAGCGGGTCAGCGTGCGCACATCGTCCCA
>JACQEC010000344.1 GCA_016200765.1 Chloroflexota bacterium
GGCGAACAGTTCTGCCTTGCCGCTGGGCGTGGCAAAGCCGCTGACGACCTTGCCGCCAATCACCACGCCGATGCGCGCGCCACCTTGATCCTTGGGCTTGTCATAGACGATCGTGCTGTCGGCCTTTGGATCGCCGTCGTAAAATGCGGTCTGCAGTTTGTCCGCGGCTACGGCTTCAGCATACTTCTCGTAGCGGGTGCCCTTTTTGTCTACCCAGACCGCGCCGGGCAGGGCCTTGATTTCGGCAATGGTCAGCGCGGGCGCGCCCTTCTTCAGTTCGTTGGATAGATAGTCCACATACCAATCGGTGACGTTATCAATCGGTTGGCCGCTAAGCGGGCCGATGCGGAAGAAATCCTTGCCGGTCTTGTCTTTTAACCCCAAGCGCCGCGCCAGCGCGACCACGGCTTCTTGTTCGGTCGGCTGACCAAACAGCGGCTTGACCACCGGCTGGCGCAGCCCCAGCGCCGGCCACGTGACCCAATGCGAGTTGAGATCGTAACGCTCGAAATAGGTCGTGCCGGGCAGTACGTAGTCGGCCATCATCGCCGTTTCGCTCAGCATCGTGTCAATCACGACCAGGGTCTCCAGCTTTTGCAGGGCTTTCGCCACTGTCGTCTGGCCGGGCACTGACATCATCAGGTTCTGGAAGACGACGATTCCGATCTTCGGTTGATAGGGGCCTTTGCCTTCGGCGAGGTTCTCGAAGGTCTGGCAGTACACGCCCGAGGAATGCCCCATTGGGTACTTGCTGACTTCATCGAAGCGTGGCAGTTTGAACGTCTTGGCCGCGTTGTCGTCGGGGTCAATCGGCGCAAAACGCTCACCCTGTTTATCGGGAATGATCATGGTGCCGGGGCGGTCGTAACTGCCGATCAGCGCATTGAGCGCGGCGATGGCGCGCCCGCCCTGCACACCATTGCTGTGCTGGCCGGGACCGCTCCACACGTCCACCAGCGCGGGCTTGGTGGTGGCCAATTCGCGCACGATGCGCTCGATATGCTTGGCCGGAACGCCGGTGATTTTCTCGGCCCACTCAGGTGTTTTATCCTTGACGTAAGCCGCATACTCGTCGAACCCCGCGACCCACTGCTCGACAAATTTCTGATCCGTCAACTTGTCGCGGAGGATGACATGACCCATCGCGAGCGCCAGCGCGCCATCGGTGCCGGGGCGAATCGCCACCCACTCTTGACCCTTGGCCGCCGTGTCCGACAGGTATGGGTCCACCACCACCATGCGTGCGCCACGCTCAATGCCATGCGTAATGATGCGCGGCAGGTGCACCCACTTGATCGCCGAGCTGGGATTCCAGCCGAACAACAGAATGTACTTCGACTGGATGAAGTCGGCCAGTGGGCGATCGTGCCCCATCACCGTTTTGAACGATGCCTTGCGCGCCACGTCGCAGAGGTTGGAATGATTGGAGTAGTTGGGCGTGCCGAACAGTTTGCAGAAATCACTCTGGATGTGGGTAAACGAATGGTCTTCGCTGATCCACAACAGTTTGTTCGCCTCGCCGGCGTCGCGCAGGGTTTTGAGCTTTGCGGCGATCTCGTCGAGCGCCTGATCCCAGCTGATTTCCTGCCACTTCGGGTCGGCGCCGACCGTCTTGTCCGGGTTGGTGCGCTTGAGCGGCTTCTGGACGCGGTCAGGATCGTAGAGCGTGGCGATGCCCGCATTGCCCTTGGGGCAGATCGCGCCGCCTTCCTTGGCGCCGTACTGCTCGCTGTAGCCGTCGAAGAAGTCGCTTGAGATGTTGGCATAGTTGTTCGGGTTCCAATTATTGGGTTCGACTTTTTCGACCACCCCATTGACCACGTGCACCATCACGCCGCACTGCCCGCCGCAGATATTGCAGCAGGATGGAATCCATTCACCGGCTTCACGGCCCCATTGCTTCGCGTCAGCCGCGCTGGCCTGAATGTTGTGCTCCTGCGAGCCGACCGAAGGGCCGCAGCCCGCGACGACGGTCGCCGCGGTGGCCGCGCCGGCGACGCCGAGACCTTTCAGGAATACGCGGCGTCCCATTTTCTGGTGCTGGATAGGCAAGCCGTGAAAATAGGCGGTTGGATAGCTAAGCCGTGAATAGCTATTCAGGCAAATCGTATGTTCATGATGTATGATTCATCTCAGTTGGAGGTGAAACATCATGAATCTAGAACGGCAGTGGTGCGGGCACGACACTTGTGCTGATTGGGCTAAGGTGGCTACAGGTAACATCA
>JACQEC010000037.1 GCA_016200765.1 Chloroflexota bacterium
CGGTGAATAGAAGCTACCCAAGCGATAACCTATGACTGCTCCTAAAATCTTTGTCACCCGCCGCCTGCCCGAAGAAACCCTGAACCTCCTGCGCGCCGAGTGCGAGGTCAGCCTGTGGCCGCACGACGCGCCGCCCGTGCCCCGCGACATCCTTCTGTGGGAGGTGCGCGACGCGCAGGGCCTCTACGCCATGCTGACCGACCGCATAGACGCGGCGGTGATGGACGCTGCGCCCGGTCTAAAAGTGATCAGCAACATGGCCGTCGGCTACGACAACATCGTGGTCAAAGAGGCGACCGCGCGCCGCATCCCGGTCGGCAACACGCCCGGCGTGCTGACCGAAACCACCGCCGACCTGGCCTTTGCCCTTCTGCTCGCCGCCGCGCGCCGCTTGCAGGAAGGCGCGGATTACATCCGCCGCGGCCAGTGGAAAACGTGGATTCCCTTCGAGTTGACCGGTCGGGATATTCACGGCAAGACGCTGGGGCTGGCGGGGATGGGGCGCATCGGCGCGGCGGTGGCGCGGCGCGCGCGCGGCTTTGATATGCCGGTCATCTACCACAACCGTCACCGCGCGCCGGAGCGCGAAGCCGAAACCGGCGCGCGCTACGTCTCGTGGGGCGAACTGCTCGCTCAGTCCGATTTCATCTCCATCCACACGCCGCTGACCGATGAGACGCGCCATCTGTTCAACGCCGCCGCCTTCCAGCAGATGAAGCGCAGTGCGATCCTGATCAATACTTCGCGCGGCGGCACGGTGGACCCGCTGGCGCTCTATGAGGCCCTGAAGCGCGGCGTCATCGCCTACGCCGCGCTCGACGTGACCGAGCCGGAGCCGCTGCCCATCACCCATCCCCTGCTGACCCTGCCCAACTGCCTGATTATTCCCCATCTGGGCAGCGCCAGCGTGGCGACGCGCATGAAGATGGCGACGATGGCCGCGCGCAATCTGCTGGCCGGTGTGAAGGGCGAGCCGTTGCCGCATTGCGTCAACCCGGAAGTGTACGGCGGTCGTCAGGCGGGGTAGCGCAAACCGCCTCGGCATCACCTGAAAGGAGTCCGAATGGCTTTCCAAACATCCGCGTTCTTCCCCGTCCCCCTCTATCGCCAGATCACCGAGGTGCGCGTCGGCAAGCCGGAGATGATCGTGAACGCTGCCGAACGGCGCGCCCGGCCCGACGAACTGACCTATGACGGCAAACTGGCGCTGATTGCCGCCGACCATCCGGCGCGGGGCGTGACGGCAGCCGGCGGCGACCCCATCGCGATGGGCAACCGCTACGAGTTCCTGGGCCGCGCTATTCGCGTGCTGTCCACCGAGTTCGACGGCGTGATGGGAACGGTAGATGTGATTGAGGAGTTGCTAATCCTCGACCAGTTGGTCGTGGACGCGGGCGGCGAAAGTTTTCTGGACGACACGCTCCTGATCGGCTCGCTCAACCGCGGCGGGGTGGCCGGCGCGGTCTGGGAGTTGGACGACCGCTTGACCTCGTTTGGGCTGGACAGCCTCTCGCGCCTGCGGCTGGACGGCGTGAAGTTGACGTTGCGTCTGGATTGGCAGGACGCGGCTTCGGGGCGCACGCTGGATTATGTGGCGCAGATGATGGAAGAGCTGGATCGCATGAACCTGCCAATCTTTTTGGAAGCCCTGCCGGTGCGTAAGGGTGAGAAGGGCTATGAACTCAGCCCCTCGCTTGAGGATATGGTCAAGACGATCGGCATCGCCTCGGCGCTGGGCGCGTCGTCGGCGAACCTGTGGCTGAAGGCGCCGGTCGTGGAGAACTTTGCGCGGGTCGCGGACGCGACCACCCTGCCGCTCTTGATGCTGGGCGGGGCGACGCAGGCGGAGATTCTGCCGCTTCTGGAGATGTTCGCGCAGGGCATGAAGGCCGGCGCGAACGTGCGCGGCGTGATGGCGGGCCGCAATGTGCTGTTCCCGCCGGCGGGCGAAGACCCGGCGGCCATCGCGCACGCGCTGGATCGCATCGTGCACGACGGCGCCGACGCGCGCGCCGCGTGGGCGACGATGAACGAGGCGCGCGGCACAGAGATAGACTGGCTGATGAACCTGTTCAAGTAGCCGCTTCGCC
>JACQEC010000357.1 GCA_016200765.1 Chloroflexota bacterium
CCTCGTACTGCGTCAGCGCGCCCAGCAGAGGCAGATGCCGGGGGTCGGGAACAGTTAGCGACGGCACGCGATAGACCGTCTCGCCTGCCACGTTCAGCCCCTCGCGGCTCGTCGCCACGATCTTCAGACCCGGCGCGGCGCGCAGTAAGGTATCCGCCAACCGCGCGCACGCCTCGACCAGATGCTCGCAGTTGTCCAGCACAATCAGCAACTCCCGCTCTTTCAAGTAAGCCGCCAGCGTCTCCACCAGCGGGCGCCGCGCTTCTTCCTGCACATCCAGCACCGTCGCCACGGCTTGCGGCACCAGCCGGGCATCGCTCAGCGCGGCCAACTCGACCAACCAGACGCCGTGTGCGAAGTCGTCAACCCGGTCTGCCGCCACCTGCAGTGCCAGCCGCGTCTTGCCCGCGCCGCCGGAGCCGGTCAGGGTTAGCAATCTCGTTTTGGCCAGCGCGGCCTTGATCGCTTGCATCTCGCGCTCGCGCCCGACGAACGAGGTCAACTGCACCGGCAAGTTGTTGGGGCGGGCGTCGAGCGTCTTGAGCGGGGGGAAGTCTTGCGGCAAGTCAGGGGCCAGCACTTGAAAGACGCGTTCAGGGCGGATCAGGTCTTTGAGGCGGCGTTCACCGAGGTCGCGCAGGGCAACCTGCGGGGGCAGTTGATCGCGCACCAGTTCTTGCGCGGCCAGCGAGAGGAGGACTTGCCCGCCGTGGCCCGCGGCCATCAGCCGCGCGGCGCGGTTAAGGGCCGGGCCGAAGTAGTCGCCGTCGCGCTGCTCGGCGGTGCCGGTGTGGACGCCCATGCGCACGCGAATCGGTGTGGGCTCCCACGGCTCGGCGAGCAGAGCGCGTTGGGCGGCGAGGCAGGCGTCGAGTGCGGCGGGCGCGGTGGCGAAGGCGGCGAGCACGCCGTCGCCGGTGGTCTTGACGATAAAGCCGTTGTGGGCTTCAATCGCGCGGCGCAGGAGGGCGTCGTGGCGCGCGACGGCGGCGCGCATCGCGTCGGGCTGTTGTTGCCACAGCCGTGTGCTGCCCTCAATGTCGGTGAACAGAAACGTGACCGTGCCAGAGGGTGGGGTGGACATCGAAACCTCGAAAACGTTCGCTCAAATAGGCGGAAGTTCTACTCGATCTCGATAGCGCTGATGCACCACGGGATATGTCTCGAGTCTGCCGTCAAGGTGATGGCCACGTAACGCGCGACCACCGGCTCAAAGGTTGCGTCAACCAGCAGCCAGTTGTTGTCCTGTGCATAGACCGGTTGCCAGTGTTTTCCTTCTTTGGAGAGTTGTAAGATAAAACTGCGCGGGGCTGTGTCCGGCGGACTGCTCACCTTCACGTGGCGCACCGGCACGGGCTGTCCCAGATCAACCGAGAACCACATCGAGGAGCGCTGGGCCGCGCCACAGCACCACGGCTCCCCGCCGGCCGCGGAGGCCGCGCCGCGAACCACGCGGGAGGTGTCCTGCGGGTTGTGGCTGGCCGTGATGCGCCACCCGCTCGCCGGCGGCACGCCCTTCGACAGGCTCAGGGTGTTGGGCTCACGATGAGACGCCGCATGGTGAGCTTGTCGAACCATGCGCGGGCGCGCGGGCAGTTGTTTCAGCGCGTCCACCACCGGCAGCACGCCGCGCGTCCCATACTGCTCGTCCCAATAGTGTCCGTACCAGACTGCGTGCTCCCACTCGGTTTCGGCGCTCCCCAATTCGCTGTTCGCCAGCAGTCCCACGCAGGCGCAGAAATAGGTTTCCGGCGCGTCGCTCGTCATGAACGCTGCCGCCGCCGCCGTCCCCTCGGCTTGCCCGCGCGGGGTGATGCGCGGATAGCGCGCGTCCGGCGCGTCGCCCACCACCAAGCCGCCGCCGGTGGACAGCACCGGCACCGCCCGCCCCAGCGCCTGATTCGCCAGCGCATCCCAGTATTCAAACTCGCGGAAGCCGGCATAGCCGGCGATGACGGTCTGGCCGGGGTTGGCGGCGCGGATGCGCAGGGTATTCAGATCATTGAGCGAAAGCGCGTTTTGAAACGCCGCCGGGCCTCCGGCCGCCTCATACTCTTCTGCGCTTAACGGCTGGCCGCGCTGGTTCACGGCGTCGGCAGGGTAATCTAGCGGCGTGTTGCCCCACGGGTTGTGGATGGCAATCCACGCGCCGGCCTCCAGCAGGTCAAGCCGCTTGCGCTCGGCCAACAACCTGAACCAATTCCAGCGGTCGCCCGGCTCGCGCGCCGCGAGGGCCGGCGTGCCCGGCAGTCCGCCCGCGCTCAAGATCAACTCCGCGTCTTTGATCCAGTTTTCGATCACGATGTCGGGAGCGTCAGGCGGCGCCTCGCCGCCCGCCCACTCGCGGCGGCTGTCCGGCTCGCCGTTGCACTCAAAGTAGCGCACGCCCTCCTGAACATGCCGCGCCAGCCCCTCCAATTGGCCGACGTTTAGCGAGCCCGGATTGGGCGGGCGGCGGCGCAGGCGCACGACCGGCATGATGTCGTTGTCCAGCAGATGCGCGCTTAACTCTTCGGCGCCCTCGTGGTCGGGGATGATGACCCACTTGACGCGCATGGCCTTCAGTTCAGGCACCCACTTCTCGCGGATGATGCCCATGCCGACGGCGACAGCCTTGCCGGGGCTCCAGAGAACGCCGATACCGGTGTCGCCGGGCGGGCGCGGGTAATCATCGAGGCGCATCGGCGGCCTCATGCCCCCGATGCGCGCGTCAGGGCGGGCGCAAGGCCCGCCCCTACACGCACGCGCCGCGCGATGAAGCGGCGCGCATGTGCCCACAGCGTCTCGCGCTCCACGTCATCGCACACCACATGCCCGCCGCGCTCCAGCATCACCATCTCCTTGTGGGCGGCAGGCAGGCCCCCGACTTGGATCGGGGGCAGGCGGTCGTAAATAAACCAGATTTCGCGCGGCGGGGCCAGCGGGTCAAGACGCGAGCCAATCAAGAGCGACGGCGCGGCCACGCGCGGCAGTTCGCGCTCGACCCTGCGGAACAATTCGAGCATGCTCATGACACAGGCGGTAGGCATGTGGCTGTACTGCAAATGCTCCAAATCCGCGGCCGTGTCGCCGGAGCCGACCGGCCAATAGGGGATGAATCGTTGGAAGGGGCGAAAGAGGGTGAGTCGCCAATCGCGGACATGCAGGGGCGTCGCCATCACGACAAGGCCATCTACCGCCTCCAGTGCCGCGAGGTGCAGAGCCAGCGCGCCGCCCATGGAGAGGCCGAGCACAAAGACCTGCCCGCACTCGGCGCGCAACTGCCGGTAACCGTCCAGCGCGCTGGCGTACCAATCGGGCCAGCGCGTGGTGTTCATATCCTGCGGCGTGGTGCCGTGACCGGCCAGCAACGGGGCCAACACGGTGTAGCCTTCGGCGGCGAGTTGCGCGCCCAGCCAGCGCATCTCGTTGCAGGTGCCGGTGAAGCCGTGAACAAGCAGACAGCCCAGCGGGCCGCCCGCGAAGGTAAACGGCTCCGCGCCGCGCATGATCGGAGCCATTAGCCCCCCCGCCGCTTCAATGGGCGTTGGCGCGTTGAGCGTTTGCGCGCTGGCGCACTGGCGCGTTTACGCGGCGACGCGGTACTCTTGATGCTGGCGGGAGGCTTGCTTTTGCCTTTGGGCGAGCCGCGCCCGGCCTTGGGTTTCGCTCGCGCGGCCTGTGCTTTTTCAATCTTGGATTTCGGCGGCAACGACGCACCAACACGTTCACGCGGCAACGCGGCAACGCCTTCCGGCCCCCAGCCGCGCTCTTCCACCGCCGCGAAGATGTCGGTGTCGCGCACGATGCCGATGATGTCGTCGCCATCCTGCACCGGCAGTCGCCGGATGTTGCGCTCAATCATCAGCGCCGAACATTCGTTGATCGAAGCGTCGGGCGGCACGGTCACTATCGGGGTGGTGCTGATCTCGCGCACATGAAGCGCGTCGGGGTCTCGTTCTTGCGCCACCACTTTAGAGATGATGTCGCGCTGGGTGACGATGCCCAGCGCCAAGTGTCGAGGGGCGGCGCCCTTGGGCCCCACCAGCAGGCTCAACACATTCTCCGATTCCATCATCTGGAGCGCCTGGCTGACCGTCGCGTCGGGGGCGACGTACAACGCCTCGCGCCCCATCACATCGGCGGCGGTATGCACCCGCGACTTGGTGATGTGCTGGATGGCCGGCCGCTCGGTCGTCGCAGACGACGCCTTGCCCGGCGGGCTGATGCGCTTGCCCTCGACCGCGCGAAAGATGTCGGTGTCGCTGACAATGCCGACCGGCTGGTTGTTCTGCGTGACGGTCAGCCGCCGCACGCCCAGCTCCACCATGCGCGCCGCGCACTGGGTGAGGGTCATTTGCGGCTGAATGGTGTAGATGGGCGCCGACATGATCTCGGCCACCGACAGCACTCGCGGGTCGCGGTTCTGCGCCACGACCTTGCCGATGATGTCGCGCTTGGTGACAATGCCATAAACCGACAGGGGCGGCTGGGGCTGGACGATCAGGCTGGAGATGCCCCGCCCGGTCATGCGCGACAAGGCATCCGAGACGCGCGCATCCGCCGCCACCATCGCCACCGGCTGGCTCATCACCTCGCCCACCGTCATGCGGCGGATGCGCGCCAACGTGCCGATGGCGCGCAGTTTGGACTGGCCCAACTGGTCGGGCCCCCAGCCGCGCTCCTCAACCGCCGCGAAGATGTCGGTCTCGCTGACGATGCCGATCAGGTCATTCTGGTCATCGCAGACTGGCAAGCGCCGCACCTTCAGGTCGGCCATGCGCGCCGAGCACTCCCGCAGGGAGGTGTCCGGCGCAATGGTGACGACGGGCGACGTATAGACCGCCGACACTTTCGTCTCGCGGGGGTCTAAGCCCGACGCCACGACCTTGGCCAACACATC
This sequence comes from Chloroflexota bacterium, assembly GCA_016200765.1. Taxonomy (GTDB): domain Bacteria; phylum Chloroflexota; class Anaerolineae; order JACRMK01; family JACRMK01; genus JACQEC01. Next base: position 4,883 of record JACQEC010000357.1, read on the forward strand.
GCGCTTGGTGATGATGCCACGCGGGCCGCCCGACGAGGCCGGCCTGACGATCAGGCTGGAAATCTCCCGGCGCGCCATCAGGTGCATCGCGTCGCTGACCGTGTCCTCCAGCCCGATGGTGATAACCGGCGAAGACATCACGTTCCGAACCGTGTACATATTCCCCCCGCTACCCTACGCCCGGCTCCGGCCCCTGATCCTGATGATCCTTGAAGAAGTTCCGAATGGCAGTGTCGTCGTAGTCGTTCAGCGGCAGGTAGAACTGCCACGCGACGAGCGTCAATTTGTTCGGAATTTTGCTGTACGGGGTGATGATCAGTTTGACGTAGCCGAAACTGCTGGGCGGGCCGGTCTTCAGCAGGCCTTCCAGCTTGCTGACGAGCTCGGGACAGCCCTGCGGGCAGTTATACAGGGCGACGATGCCGCCATGTTCGAGGTTGTGTATCCACGTCTCCTCGGCCAGCCCCTGCTCGTACTTGCCCCAGTTGGCCGGGGTGCCGTAGTGCGGGCCGGAGGTCGGCGGCGTGGAATTGTAGGCGGCGTGCCGCTCGCCCGGATTGACATGCGTTCCTCCTAGTGAGGGCACCGACACCACCGTGCCGATGCCAACCGGCGCGGCGGTCGTGGCCGAAGCCGTTCCAGCCGCAACCGGCGTCACAGCAGGCTGTGGCGTGTTGAGCGTGTTCGTCAGCCAGAACGCCGCGAGTATCAAGACAACCACACCCCCGCCAATCAGCGCGGTGCGGCGGTTACCCGACCATAAGTCGTTCGGCTGCTGGCTCTTGCGCTGTGCGGCGCGGTGGGCTCGTTTTTCGCTAGTGCGTGACATCTTTCGTTGGCTCCATTCACATTGGGTTACGGAGTAAGGAGTAGGGAGTAAGGAGTAAGGGGCGGCAACGACGGCAACCAGAGGCCGACAAACCGCCCTATTCCCTATTCCCTACTCCCTGCTTCCTCCTTCTTTACTTCCTACTTCTTACTTCCCGCCCGATACCACCGCCGCCACCATATCGCCGATCTCGCGCGTGCCGATGCCGCTGCGCGCGTCCACCGACGGGATGCGCTTCGAGACGAGCAGGCCGCGGATGCTGTCTTCAATCAGGCGCGCCGCGGCGCGCTCGCCGATATGTTCGCACAACATGCCCGCGGCGGCAATCGCGCCCAGCGGGCTGGCGACGTTCTGGTTGGCGTATTTGGGCGCGGAGCCGTGGATCGGCTCAAACATCGAGGAGCGCCCCGGATGAATGTTGCCCGACGCCGCAATCCCCAGCCCGCCCTGTATCATCGCGCCGAGGTCGGTGATGATGTCGCCGAACAGGTTGGAGGTCACCACCACGTCGAACCACTCCGGGTTTTTGACCATCCACATACAGGCCGCGTCAATGTAGGCGTGATCGGTCTCAATCTCCGGGTACTCGCGCCCCACCTCGGCGAAGACGCGCGTCCACAGGTCCATCGAGCGGATGGCATTGGCCTTATCCACCATCGTCACCTTCGGCTTGCGCGCCGCGCCCGGCCCGCGCTCGGCGGCGCGGCGGCGTGCCGTCTCAAAGGCGTAGCGGATGATGCGCTCGGTGCCCTTGCGCGTGAAGATCATCTCGGCAATCGCCACCTCGTCGGGCGTGCCCTTCTTGAAGATGCCCTGCGCGCCTGCGTAGACATCCTCGGTGTTCTCGCGCAAGACGACGATGTCCACGTCGGCGGGCGTCTTATCCTTCAGCGGGCAGAGATGCTCGGCGTACAACTTGATGGGGCGATAGTTCACGTACAGGTCAAGACCCTGCCGCAGGCCAAAAATGATCGGTTTCTCGATGAAGCCGGGCTCCAGCCGCGGGTCGCCCAGCGCGCCGACCAGCACCGCATCCAGCCCGGCGCATTCGTCCAGCGCGGCCTGCGGCATCGTCTCGCCGGTCTTCAGGTAATGCTCCGCGCCGAATGGGTAGTCAATCGTCTCAAACGCAAAGCCGGTGCGCTCTGCGGCAACGCGCAGGACCTTAATCGCCTCGCGCGTAACCTCCGGCCCGATGCCGTCGCCGCCCAGCACCCCAATCCGATAAGTTTTCAAGCAACCCCTTTCTATGGCTGATGGCTGATAGCCGATGGCCGATGGCGGTTTGCTATCTGCTATTCGCTATCGGCTATCGGCCATGAGATGATTATACCGCAGACCAGAGCGCGGCCTGCTCGCGCAGTTCAAGTCGCGCCTGCCCCAATTGTTGGAGGTAGGCCAGATACGCGGTGATGACCGATTGGAAGAGGTAGAACTGCGAGACGTTCGCGTGCTGAAGGCCCAGGATGCGCCCGACGCGCGCCACCACCTGCGAGGCGTCGCCCGGCGTCTGGACCGCCTCTCGCACCGCGCGGCTGGCGCGCTCAATCGCCGCGAGGTTCGCCTCCGCCATCGCCGTCACATCCGAGACCGGCTCGCCGTGCGCACAGACGACGCGCTCCACCTTCATGGCTTGCAGGGCGTGAATGCTCTCGATCTGCCGCGCAATGTCCGCGCCAAACGGGATCTTGTATTTCTCCAACGTGCCCTCGCCAATGACCGCATCGCCGCAGAACAGCACGCCGGCGACCAGCACGCCGACCTGCGCGCGGGAGTGGCCGGGCAGTGGCTTGATCTGCGCGGACAGTCCTTCAACCGCCAGTTCACCCGCCTCAACCACCTGATGCACGGGCGAGGCTTTCGCCATCAGCCACTTGTTTTGCAGTTCGTGGATCGGGTACGCGCCGTTGAACAGGTAGGTCGGCTCCAGTTCGGGATAGCGCATGATCGCTTCCTCGAACGCGGGCGCATAGACCCGCACACCGCAGTTGCGCGCCAGATAGTCGTTGCCGCCGAAGTGGTCGGCGTGCGCGTGCGTGTTGATCACCGCGACCGGCTTGAGGCGCAGGGCCTCGCACGCCTTGCGCGCCGCCTTGCCGTAATCGGCATCCAGTCCGCTATCCACCAACAGCGCGCGCCCGCCCCCGACTGGATCGGGGGCCAGCGCGACGATGCCGATGTTGACGACATTGGGCAGGTAGAAGATGCGGTCTGCGAGCGGTTGGAGGCTGTTGGTCACCCGGTCATTCTTTCCCGGATGCGCCCGCCGAAGCGGAACCAGGCAATCGCGCCGTCCGGGTTCCGCAAGAACTCGCCTTTGACGCCTTTCATCGGCTCGTCTAGCACCATCAGGCGATCCGGGCCGCAAAAGACCGCGCGCATCGGCGGGGGCGGGGGCGCGGCGGGCTTGGAATCTTTGTTGGGGAAGCCGCCCTTCGGCGTCACAATCAGCCACAGCGCGCCGTCACGCCGGGCGAGTTCGGTATCGGCCAGCGCGGTGGTGTAGCGGCCCAGGTAGGGCGCGGTCTCCGCGTCGCTCAAGGCGAGCGGCACGTCCTCCGGCTCGCTGACCCCAAAGGTGTGCTTGAGCGCCCAATTGACCACCTCGCGGTGCAGTTCGCCGCCGCGGTTGGCGTTGGTCAGCACGGTGATGGCAAAGCCTTCCTGCGGAACCATCAGGAACGCCGACAACTGCCCGTTGGTGGCGCCGCCGTGCGCGACGGTACGGACGCCGCCGACGTCGCGCACCATCCACGTCACGCCGATCTGCCCGCCCATGTTATCCATCGCCACGCGCGGCGTCTGCATGTGCGCGATGGACTCCGGCGCAAGCAGGCGCGCGCCGTCGGGCGCGGCGCCGTCGCCCATCTGGAAGCGGGCGTAGCGCAGTTGGTCGCGCGCGCTGGAGCAGAGGGCACCGGCGGCGTGCGCGGCGCGCGCCAGCGCCCACGGACGCGCGATCACCGGCTCATCGCCGACGACGTTGTGCCCGCTGGCAAAGCGATAGGTCATCACATCGGCCGGAAAGAAGAAGGAGTGATCCATCCCCAGCGGGTCGAGCACCAGTTCCTTGACCGCGGCCTCGTAAGTTTTGCCGGTCACGACCTCAATCACCCGTCCGGCCAGATAGTAGCCGGAGTTGCAGTACGACCAGATCGCGCCGAGCGGGGCCAATTGCGGCAGGTCAACCATGCGCGCCACAATCTTCGCCAGCGCGTCGTCGCCGTTGCCGGTGTCGTCAAAGTAATCGCCCAGCCAGCCGGTGGTGTGCGTGAAGACATGGCGCAAGGTGACGCGCGCGGCCACGTCCTCGTCCTTCAGCGCCAGATCGGGCAGGTAAGTGCGGATGGGCGCGTCCAGATCGAGTTTGCCCATCTCGACCAGCCGCATGGCGGTCGTGCCGGTGAAGGTCTTGGTGGTTGAGCCGATCTGAAAGAGCGTGTCACTATCCACCGCCAGCGGGTGGGCGACGTTGGTCACGCCCAAATGGGCGTAGTGCTCCTCGCCGCGATGGAGGATGCCGACGGCCACGCCGGGCACGTGGTAGTGCGCCATAGCGGTGGCGAGCAGGTCGTTCAGTTTGGGCACGGATTGGGTCTGTATGGATTTGTTTGTCATGGTGTCGCATCACCTGGTGGAGATTCTTCAGTTACACGTTTCTCGAAGTACTCAAAGTTGCGCCGGAATCGTTCCGGGTTTGCGCGCAAACCGTGCGTTTCAAGGGACGGGAAAATCTCGTCAAAGAACCGTCGCAGGGTTGACTGGTCAATCACATTCGAGCGGATCATATTGAGCACGTCGGCGAAGTCCTTGGTGTTGCCACGCTGAAGTTTGCCCAGCGCGACCGAGTAGAAATCGAAATGGAACACATCGAGCATCCCAAACCGCCCGACGAACTGCCGGCGCTCCTCGCGCCCGGCGGGCAATGGCATGAACTCGTCAGGCGATGCCTGCTCGACAAAGACGCGCAACTCGCGCCCGACAGTCCGCACACAGCGGATGAACTCGTCGTGGTGATCGGGCGGGATGGTGAATTGCAGGTCTATATCGTATGTGCTTTCCTTGACGGCGACCAGTAGTAATGATGAGCCGCCCACCAGATAGACCACTCCGGCATGTTTGTAGCACCGCCCCAAGTGTTGCAGGAAACTAAGCAGAAGGTTGCGATCAACCAACTGGCTGGACATCGAAAGATTCCAAGCTCAACTGCTCGAGCATCAGATTGACGATAGATTGATAGGCGCTCAACCACTCGTAGCCCGTAACAGCCTCAAAGTGTCGCGCCAGTGCGCGCAAACCGGCTTCGCCAAAATACTCGTTGGCATCGGGCAAGCCGAACTCTGTTTGTCCGAAATAATTGGGCAACAGTGGGAAACCACCCAGATACAGACTGAGCGCCTCCCGCCACAGTCGCAGTAAATAGACCGCCGCGGTGTACATGTGTTGCAGCGTCAGCCGGGCTGGCGGATCGAGCGCGGCGGTCAGTCCTGGCACCAGAGGCGCATCGGCCGGGTGGCGCAGGAACAGCGGAATCAGCGCCTCGCGCAGGCGCGGCTCCGGGTGCTGGGCCAGCGCAGAAATCAGCGCGCGCGTGTCGAGCGGGTCGCGCTGGGCGGGCACTGCCGCCGCGCGCAGATGCCGCACGCCGCGCTCGGCGAGTTGCTGGATCAGGAAGGCGGTGTCGCGGGGGTCGGCGTCCATGCTGGGCTAGATAAAATTCAGATTCGGGTCGTCGCGGATGTACGCCGGGATACTGCCCAGAAATGGCAAGGGCGGCAGGCCGTGCCACTCGCGCAGCAGGTGATAGGTGGGCGAAGTCAACAGGCGGCACTCATCTACCGCGCGCCGCCACGGCTTGCGCCGCACCTCATTCAGCGTCTCCCAATCGGGCAAAAGGCCGAAATCCCATGCGCCGCAGAGGCGCGCGATGAAGTCAATACGCTCCGCCAGCGAGCGCAACCGCTTGGGCGGCGGCTCGTCGGGATAGAGCGCGCCGTCAATTTGCCATGTCACGCAGGAACTCCGTCGCAAACCATGTGCGTACCTGCTCTGCCGCCGCGCGTTCTTGCAGGTCGGCAATCTGCTCCAGAGGGCGCGCTTGCGCCAGCCGCGCCAGATGTGTCCTGATCGCCACCTCGGCCCGCAGAGGATCGGCGTTCTCGCCCGTCAACTGCTGGCGCGCCCGCCAGAGTTTCCAACAGTGAGCCGCGCTTACCTGCCCGCTTTGGCAGAGCATATAAATATCGCGCAGGTCTCTCGGCGCGCCGCGCTCAACCAGCGCGGCCATCTTGCTGGCGACGAGATCATCGAAACTATCCAGCGGCACGCCGCCCCAGGCGCTCATGAGCGGGGCCGACAGGCGCGCTGAACGCTGGGCAATCTGAAAACTGAAAATGACTCGCCCCTTCGGCAGGCTCTGGGCTGGCCCTTGCTCCATCAATTCAACGCTGACGACATCGCCCCATGACCGCGTGCGGACTGCGCCGAACTTTTCCAGCGCCCCCTCGATCAGGCGCACGACCTGCTGGCGCTGTTCATGGGTTGCCGATTCCAGCCACCACGCATCCACATCATGTGTGGCGCGATATTCAAAGTAATGCGCCAGACCAAACGCGCCACCCAACGAGAGCCACCGCCCATGACCGCTGGCCGACAGCGCTTCCAGGCAAGCTTCAGCGTACTTTGACAGTAGAGTGGGTCGTTGCGGCTTGCTCAAGGACGCATCTCCGGCATTTAGCGAACCGTTAGCTCAAAAACTCTCGCGGGTCGGCCACCCGCCCGGCAATCGCGCTCGCGGCCACCGTCGCCGGGCTGGCCAGATAGACCAGTCCTTTGCCACTGCGCCCTTTGAAGTTGCGGTTAGACGAATAGACCGCGACCTGTCCCTCGGCGGTGGTGCCCGGCCCCATGGCGATGCACGCGCCGCACGCCGACGGCGAAATCGAGCCGCCCGCCGCGATGATATCGCGCAGATAGCCGCGCCGTCCCGCTTCGTGCATCGTCTTCAACGTCGCCGGAGCGACAATGAACTGCACGCCCTTCGCTACCCGCCGCCCGCGCGCGATCTCCGCCGCCGCCGCAACGTCTTCCAGCTTGCCGCCGGTGCAGGAGCCGACCCACGCAATGTCAATCGGCGCGTCGCCAATCTCGCCAACCGGATGGCCGTTGTCCGGTGAGTAGGGCGCGGCGACATACGGCTCAAGGCGCGAGAGGTCGAAGGTCAGCGACTGCTTGTACTGCGCGTCGGCGTCGGAGCGCAGACGCCCGACCGGAAACAGGCCGCAGGTCGCGCCGCCCTCGACGGTCATGTTGGCGATGGTCGAGCGATCCTGCTCGCTCAACCATTCGAGCGCGGAGCCGCCAAACTCTACCACGCAGTTCGTGAAGCCGTTGGCCGTCACCTTCGCCAGAATGTAG